>CAZFCJ010000001.1:0-35901 GCA_964517315.1 uncultured Anaerolineaceae bacterium
ACAAGGACGGTGAGCGGCTGACGCTGCTGCTCACGGACCTGCCCAACCGGCCCGATCGGACGGCGGTATGGGAGTTCTTCCAGGCTCAGCTGAGGGACATCGGGATCGATCTGGTGATCGAGTTCGTCGAGGCCGGCGTGGTCGTAGCTGAGTGCGGCGGTGCGAACCGGCACATCTGCCCGCTGCGGGGTCGCATGATCGACCCTTGGGGTCTGGCCAACTACTTCGACAGCAGTCAGATCGGCGTCGGCTTCAACTGGACGCACCACGATGATGAGGAAATTGATCGCCTGCTCGACGCCGGAGTGGCGGAAGCCGATAGCGAGCGTCGCCAGGAAATCTATCAGGAGCTGCAAATGGCAATCATGGAAGATGCGATCTACTTCCCCATCTGGACCAAGCAGGTCGTGACGTCAGCTCGCCAGGAATTGAACGACTGGCACGTCCTGCCAGCTCCCGAATACGTCTGGTTGTATGACGCCTATATCGAGGAGTAAAGAGCGATAAGCGATCGTGCGCGAAGCAGGTACGAAGTCTGAAGCTGGCGCTACGCCACCTGCGCCGGCGGAAACCGAGCGGGGCTTCGCTCCAGCAGGTCGACGTGGAGTCGATGCCCGGGCTCGCCCGTGATGACAAGTGCGGGAGGGTCAGAGCGGCAAACGAGAGGGCCCAACCCTTTCGATCGAGCAGCCGCTGGCCGGTTTCCGCCGGCGCGCTCGGTGAGCTGAGTCTGTCCGACCGAGGTTCCTGCCAAGGGTCCGGAGGCTCGGGGAGCAGGAACGTAGAACGCCCATGAGAGCGGAACATACCGTGTCACCTCTAAGTGATGTGTCCCGCAGATGGGTCCGAGGTCAGGGTGCAGCTCACCAACCGACATTTCGCTCAAGAAGGGAGGGCCGATGACGTGGCTCACAATTGATCCAAACGAGTACAACATGGAGGCCCGCCAGGCCTATGGGCGCTTTGCGCGTGCGCTCCATGGACCTTCCGGGTTGACGATGCTGCAGCGGCAGATGATCGCGGTCGTCGTCTCCGGTATCAACGGCTGTCATTTCTGAAGGGAGTCACATGGTCAGTGGGTCCGTGAGATCACACAGGATGAAGAATTAGTCGCACACCTCAAGACCGATCATCGCAAGGCAGTATTGCCAGAACGGGATCGGGTTATGCTCGATTTTGTCGCCAAGGGCACCCGCCGTCACAATGAAGTCACGGAGGTTGACATTCAGGCCCTTAGAGATGTCGGATTCGAGGACGGCGATATCCTCGACATGATTTACTGGATCGGTGCCTTCAACATGGCGAATACGCTCACCGATCTCACGGGCCTGGAAGTCCATGAGCACGTAACATATGGTTTCGTTGACGGATCAGGGTCACCGAATTATCGCACCAATCTGGAGCGCACCCCGGTTCGACCCGGTAGAGAACGGGCGGTCGTCCGTCCTCTGGAGGGGGCTTCTTTGGACTGGATCAACAGCGACCCCCTCCGCTGGAGAGATCTCGGGGGCAGAACGTTGGTCGTCCATTATTGGGACGTGACGCATCCCAACTCGTTGCTGGCAGTTCCACATTTGAAGCAATGGCATCAGGAGTATTCCGACGACGAATTGTTGATCCTTGCAGTGCACCGACCTGAGTTCTTGGCCGCGAAAAAGCCCGAGATGATCGGGCGCGAAATCGAGCGCCTGGGAATTCGCTATCCGGTCGTTCTTGAGCCCAAGGCCCGCATGAGCACAGCCGGAGAGGTCAATCGGTATTGGCCCGTCACCCATCTGATCGACGCGGACGGGTATGTGCGGGCCGGACACCACGGACCAGGTGGCCTGGAAGCGCTCCACAGCCACCTGACTGAACTGCTCAAGGAGAAGGAGCCTCCCGATGAGCGAATCCCCATCGAAATGAGTCATCAACCGGGATTCGAGAATCCTTGGATCGACCCTCAAGCCTCCAGTGGACTCTACACGTACCGCAGCACTTCGGCGCATCAGGAATTGTTGAACCGAACGGACGAGCTGCCGCCCCAGCTCGAGCGGGGCCGTCTGTATGCGGTCGGCGAGTGGAGGACCGGCCAGAACGGGTTAAACCTGACTTCCGATTCTGGGCAACTGGCGTTTCGATACACGGCCCGACAGGTGGGGATGTTCCTGACCCCGCCGAAAGGTGATGCGGCGCGGTGCATCGTGCGCTTGGATGGGCGAGTCGTTCCGGACAGACTGAAGAGCGAGGAACTGTCGCCTGGCTCTGAGTTGGAAGTTGGAGCTTCCCGTTTTTACTGGCTGGTGTGCTCTAAAGAGATGGAGACTCACAGACTCGACGTGGAGGTTCTGTCCCGCGGAACTTGGGTTCACCGCTTCAACTTCCTGCCCGGGCGCGGTGTCGTCGGTGACTGATATTCGGCAAGGGTGTTTACGGTCGTGGCTGGGCTCAGGACGGGTATGAGTTGGGCCGGCTGAATCTGAACATAGATTTGAATGAGTGGAGGATGATGCAGATATGAAGGCCGTGGTCTTCGACGAGCATGGGGATCCCAACGTTCTCGAATACAGGGACGTGGAGGAGCCTGAAATCGGACCCACCGAAGTCAAACTTCAAGTGCGGGCGATCGGGATGAATCGGAACGACCTTTGGGCCCGCGAGGGCCTGCCCGGCATGCGTTTTCCGCTCCCGCATATCTCCGGGAGCGACGCCGCAGGAATCGTGACGGAGGTCGGTGAAGCGGTAGAGGATATCGAGGTGGGCGATGAGGTGATCGTACATCCTTGGATAAGCTGCCGCACATGTGAAGCCTGCACCTCAGGACACGAGTACTTCTGCCGCAAAGGCAGGATCTGGGGGTTTCAGACCGGACCGCTGGATGGCGCTTACGCGGAGGTCGCCAAACTGCCCTTTTACAACGTTGTTCCGAAGCCAGAGAATCTTTCGTGGGAGGAGGCAGCATCCACGGCGTTACCCTTGCTCACGGTGTGGCATATGCTCTCAACCCGCGCCCAACTCAAGCCGGGAGAGACGGTGCTGGTTTGGGGGGCGGGCAGCGGGATCGGTGTGTTCGCCGTCCAGGTCGCGAAGCTGTTCGGCGCAAAAGTGATCGCCACGGCCGGCGCCGAGCATAAACTTGAGAAGGCGCGCGAGTACGGGGCGGACGCTACCGTCAACCATTATGAGGAAGACGTGGTCAAACGCGTCAAGGAGTTCACAAACCGTAAGGGTGTGGAAGTCGTGTTCGAGCACGTCGGCGAAGCCACGTTTGAGCGCAGCATAGCCAGCATGAATTGGGGCGGACGACTGGTCATATGCGGCAATACGACCGGATACGACGCGAAACTCGACTTGCGCTTCTTGTTCAATAAGCAGTTGAATCTTCTGGGGGCCCACCAGGGTTCGAAGGCCGAACTGCTGGAAGCGTTGGAATTCGTCGAGCTCGGAGAGCTTGAACCTTTCGTATGGCGAACGTTCGACCTCGAGGACGCGGCCGAAGCCCACGAAGCGATCTACGCGGGAGAGCACTTCGGGAACCTGGTCCTCGTGCCCTGAAGCGGTGGATGAGCCGTCCGATTTGCGACCGAAAGAGGCATAGACACGATGGCGGAGCACTATCTCGATGACGGCGAGGTGCACGCGTTTTGGGACAGGGACCTGGCCCCCCGGTTGACGATAGAGGCCGGGGACACGGTGTCGTTCGCGTGTCGGGAAGCATCGGACCGGCAAATTACCCCCGAATCGACGTCCGAGGATCTCCTTGAGCTCGACTTTGACCCCATCCATCCGCTCACGGGGCCGGTCTTCATCAACGGCACTGAGCCTGGAGATGCCTTGCAGATTGAGATTCTCAACCTTGAACATCAAGGCTGGGGCTGGAACGCGACCATGCCGGGGTTTGGTCTCCTGGCGGATGACTTTCCGGACCCGTACCTGCATCACTGGACGCTCGAGGGTGAGAGCTGCATCTTTCGAGAAGGCTTCATTGAGGTTCCGTATGAGCCGTTCTGCGGTGTTATAGGCGTTGCACCGAGCCAGGCGGGCCCACTGGATACGATCCCGCCCCGACGCAACGGAGGCAATATCGACATCCGCGGCCTGGTCCCGGGCGCCACGGTGTGGTTGCCGATCCTTGTGGAAGGCGCGCTTTTTTCCACCGCCGACTGTCACGCAGCCCAAGGCGACGGCGAGGTTTGTGGCACCGGCATCGAAAGCCCGATGGAGGTGACGCTGAGGTTTGATGTGATCAAAGGGGCCAATCTTGATGAGCTTCAGTTCGAAACGCCGAGTCCTCTGACGCGCGCGGACAGCGGGGGTTACTTTGCGACGACGGCCCATGGACCTGATTTGCTCGAAAACTCCAAGAACGCGATCCGCTATATGATCGCGCATCTTGGTGGCGAATATGGGCTGACACCAGCGGAGGCGTATGTACTGTGCAGCGCCGCGGTGGATCTGAAAATAAGTGAAATCGTGGATGCGCCAAATTGGATTGTCTCCGCGTACCTTCCGAAGAGCATCTTTAAGGATTGAGAGAGGTCGCCCGTACGGGGTCCGGATTTTTAGACGTAGGAGGGAATGGAGGAGGCACGTTCCATGAACATCTACATCACGCTGGACGCGGAGGGCGTTGCCACGATCACGGCCCGTGAGCAAGTTCACCAAGGCACACCTGAATTCGCGGATATGCGCCGCCAGCTGACCGGGGAGATCAACGCGGCGATCCGGGGCGCTCGAAGCGCGGGCGCGCAGGGGTTCCTGGTCAACGAGGGTCACGGCAAGCATCGCAACGTCATCCCCGACAAGCTCGACCGAGAGGTGATGCTTTTCACGGGGAGGGAGAAGCGGCTGCATTATATGCACGGCATCGATCGGGGGCACGACGGCATGTTCATGGTCGGATTTCACGCCGGTCCCGACAAGCGAGATGCGGTGCTCAGTCATGCCTTCCACGTCTACGACCTGAAAGTCAATGGCCAACGGTTCTCGGAAGTCGGCATGGGTATGGGACTGGCGGGACATTTTGGCGTGCCGACCCTGCTCGTAACTGGAGATGAGGCCACTTGTCAGGAGGCCAAAGAGCTGGTTCCGAATATCGAGAACGTCGCCGTCAAGGAAGGGGTGAGCGGCGTAGCAGCCATTCATCACCATCCCGAGGTCGCGCGCGAGATGATCGAGGCAGGCGCTCGTCAGGCCGTGGACCGGGCAGGAGAGATTGAACCTCTCAAAGTGGACACACCGGTGGTCATCGACATTCAGCTGTACACGACGTTGATGGCGGATATGCACGACTATGTTCCTGGCTGCGAACGGACCGGCAGCCGGTCGGTGCGTTTCGAGGCCGAGGATTTCTTGCAGGGGTTCAAGCTGTTCCTGCTCAGCTCGACACTCTCGATGACGACGAAGGGACTGACGGTGATGGTCTAAACGCACGGGCGGCACAAGAAGCGCACAGCGACGAGGAGTTGGATCATGGAAGGCAGGTGCTCAAGTGAATAACGGATCTAAACGCACGTGGTCGACCACCGGCGGTTATTGGGAACGTGAGGCAGGATACGCTCGTTCGGTGCGGGTCGGTGACCATGTCTGGGTCTCCGGCTGCACTGCGACCGAAATCGACGGTGAGCAGATCACCGATCCCGCCCAACAAACCCACGGTGCGATTGACAAGATCGAGAGCGCTTTGGAACAGCTTGGGGCTGAGCTGGAGGACGTGGTTCAGACTCGGATCTGGATATCTACGCTTGATGATATTGAACCTATCGCCAAAGCCCACGGCGAGAGGTTTCGAGACATCAAGCCCGCCAATTTCCTGGCCCAGGTCGGGTTGAGTTCGGGGATCCTCGTCGAGATCGAAGCGGAAGCGGTCGTCGGCTCGGGGTCCAATTCAACGTCGGTGGAGGGCGATTGAAGGAGGGAAATGCAATGGGCTGGGAGGATGAGGATGAGCAGGTGCGCCCGCAGACCTTCCCGGTCAGAGTGCGGGTGATCGAATCATATCCGACCTGCGCGGCGGGTCATGAAGTGGGGCACGCATGGATGTGGCAGGATACGACGCCGCCGGGGCTCTGTAGCTCCGTTTTCGCCAGTTGCTTCAACGCCTACGTTGCGACTGGAGCGAATCAGCGAGGCGGAAGCGGAGGAGCTGACTCGCCGGCAAGAAGTCATCACAATCGACGATCTACTCGACGAGGTTCCGGATGGGCAGAGCCGCAAGACAAACTGACGGTTCGGACCGCCCTTGCGTTTCTTGCGCTCGAATGCAAACGGGTCCTAGGGTATCAGGGCGAGCCCGAGCGTTTCTTGCTGAGTCGCGCTGGGCCATGACGATTCGGTTTGGCGCTTGGGGACATGAACGAGAATGAGTGACAAACGATTACAGGAAAAAGTCGCGATCGTAACCGGATCCGCCTCCGGTGTGGGGCGGGCGACGGCGATCCTGTTCGCCGAGCACGGGGCTCGTGTCGTCGTGAACACGGATCGGCGGACGGATTGGGCCCAAGAAACCGTGTCGCGAATCGAAGCACACGGTGGGCAGGCGATATTCGTGAAGGGGGACGTCTCTGTGGGGGAGGACGTTGCTGGGTTAGTCGAGGCCGCGGTCGGAAACTATGGCGGCCTCGACATCCTGGTGAACAACGCAGCCATACTTCGGGCCGGCCGGATCACCGATCAAATGGAGGAGGACTGGGATCGCACCATGGATGTCGTGCTCAAGGCGGCCTACTGGGGGGCGCGTCACGCTATTCCCGCCATGCTGAAGGATGGGTCTGGAGCGATCGTGAATATCTCCACCGTCAACAGCGGTGTGGTTGCAAATCCCGCTTGGCCAGCGTATGTCGCGGCCAAGGGCGGCCTGAACGCGCTGACCCGGCAGCTGGCGATCGACTATGGTCCTGAGGGGATCCGAGCGAACGCGATCCTGCCGGGCTCGCTGGTCAACGAGGCGGCTGAAAAACGATTGGCGAGCGATCCCGTAGAGGCCCGGCACAAATTGGACAGCTACCCCGTCGGGCGATTGGGTCGCCCCATTGATGTAGCCTATGCCGCGCTCTTCCTCGCCTCCGATGAGGCGGCGTTCATCAACGGCGCGCTGCTGTTGGTGGATGGCGGTCTCACTGCCCAGACTCCGGAGGCGCTGATTCTTCCCTCCATCCGGGAACGCTGGGGCAAGGAGGGGATCTTGCTGTTTGAGGAAGAATGGGAACAAGGTCTGGGGTAAGACCGAGACCGGCGGGCCAGCGGGGTTGGGTGACTGATCGGGAGTAAGGAGCAATGTGAGGATGGACCTGAACGCTTTGGGAGCCCGGAGATTTGATCTAACGGATTGGGCCCACACGTACTCGATCATCGCGATCGATCCCGATGCGGGACACATGGGCGTGGCCGTGCAGTCGCATTTCTTCGGGGTGGGCGCTATGGTGCCCTGGGTCGAGGCCGGCGTCGGTGTGGTGGCCACTCAATCATTGGCGGATTTGGCCTATGGACCGTTGGGGCTGGCGATGATGCGGGCAGGGAAGACGGCGTCCCAAGCCCTTGAGGGGGTCGTGGCGAGCGATTCACAGGCGTTTTTGCGTCAGGTGGCCATGCTCGATGCGGGGGGAAATGTGGATGTGCATACCGGCGAGGCGTGTGTCCAAGAAGCGGGCCATCAAAAAGGTGAAACGTACTCAGCCCAAGCCAACTTCATGTTGAATGACACCGTGGTAAGTGCGATGGGCAGCGCGTTCGAAGCGGCGGATGGGAGCCTGGCGGATCGAATGCTCCGGGCGCTGGAAGCCGCCGAGGCTGAGGGCGGCGACATCCGGGGCAAGCAGGCTGCCGCGATGGTGGTTGCCGAGACCGACTCGAAGGGGGCCCCTTGGGATGACGTTGTTTTAGATGTGCGGATCGATGACCACGCTCATCCATTGAAGGAACTGCGCCGTCTGCTGGGGGTTGCGTCGGCCGTCCGATGGGTCCGCCATGCGACCCGGATCCTTCGCGATGAGCAGGCGGGGGAGGCCCGATTCGTCGAGGCGGAGAAGGCATTTCTGGAGGCTCGAGCGACGATCCCGGCGGACAATCCCGAGCCAATTGCCCACTATGCCATAGCGCTCGTTAATGCCGGTAGAGTGGACGAAGCCTTGCCCCTTTTCGAGGAAGTTATCGAAACAAGCCCCAGCTGGAGGATCCTGATCCCCCGATTAGCGCGGGCCGGCCTGCTTCCGAACGATAAGGATTTGCTCGATCAAATCTTGGGGGAAGAAACCGGGCTGCGTTAGCCGAGCGTCGGACTTGAAATATAAGTTTATCCTGTTCGGGCCCGAGCGCCGATGCATCGACGTCCTGTGATCACCACTAAACCAATGTATTGAAGAGGAAGGCATGGCAGCAATCAAACGGGTGGATCATATTGCGATCGTGGTGGACGACATCGGGGCCGCGCTGGAATTCTGGAGAGATTCTCTCGGCTTGGAGCTGACGCACGTCGAACATGTGCCGAACCAGGAATCGGTTGTGGCTTTCCTGCCGACCGGAGAAGCCGAGATTGAGCTGGTCAAACCAACGTCCGAAGACACCGGAGTGGCCAAGTACCTGCGAAAGCGCGGGCCCGGAATCCACCACATCTGCCTTGAGGTCCATGATCTTGAAAGCTGTCTGGACGAACTTCAATCCCGAGGAGTGCGCTTGATCAACCCCGAGCCCACGGCCGGAACGGGCGGAAGACGGGTCGCGTTTATTCATCCCGAGAGCACACACGGTGTCCTGGTCGAGCTTTACGAGTTGTCCGAGCGAGAGCAGGAGGTGCGCCTCGTAACCGCCCGAGCTCTTACCGACCGAGTTGCAGAAAAAGGGCAGGCGGCTCGGGAAGCCGTGCTTGCCTTTTTGCGGGAGTTCGGAAGAGATAAAGAAAGGAGCTGAATCTCGCCCGAGCCAAGGCTCAGTCGAGCCCTCGAGGGGCGACGACGAACCTGCAATTCGCGCCAGCCGGGCTGTTTGAGGCTCGCGGCGCTCCTACGTCGACCACAGCGACGTCCGCCTCCGTCTTCCCTTCAGTGATATCTCTCGAGGATATCGATCACAGAAGAAACCTCGTCCTGGGTCAGGTACGGGTGAACGGGAAGCGCGATGTGATGGTCCGCGACGTATTCGGCAACGGGAAACGAGCCAGCCTCGTAATCAAGATCGCTGTGAATGGGCAACAAATGTAAGGCTGGATCAAAGTACACTTTTGCTGGTAGACCGCTGGATTTCAACTCATGCAGCAGACTGTCCCGCTCCTTGACGAAAATTGGATACGCTTTGCGGCTTGGTTCGCTCCCGTTTGGGACGTGCGTGCGGCGGATACCTAGTCGATCACAAGCCTCATCATAAAGCGATGCGATCTCCCGCCTGCGCGCAAGCCACCCGTCGAGCTTCTGCAGTTTGACGCGCAGCGCAGCCGCCAGCAGGCCGCTCAACTGAGCGTTGTATCCAGGGATCTTTCGTACTCCGGGGCGGTCAAGTACACTCGGGAGTCGTTCAAGCGGACCATGCCCAGCGAGTTGGCGGGCTCGTCCTGCGACCTCGGGGCTATCCGTGACGACCATCCCGCCCCAACCCACACTTCCGATCACTTTGCTCGGAGCGAAGCTGAAAGCACCGACGTGACCAAGACTTCCCGCGGGTCGGTCGTGGTATCGGGCACCTACGGCCAATGTGGCGTCCTCCACGATCTTCAGATCATGCTCCTGAGCCAAACTCTTCACTTCGTCCATGTTGGCCGCTAGGCCGAACATATGGACCGGGATGACCGCTCGCGTCTTCGGTCCGATGTTCGCATGAAGATCGGACGGATCCATCGCGAGCGTCTCGGCGTCCACATCGACGAGCCGAACGCGCGCTCCGATCAGGGAGATCGCGGAGGTCGTCGAGGTACATGTATAGGCCGGCGCAATGACTTCATCGCCGGCGCCGACTCCCAGAGCCTGCAGGCCGATCACGAGGGCCATTGTGCCGGAGGCGGTGCCGACGGCGAAGTCGACCTCGCACAGGTCGGCGAATTCACGTTCAAAAGCGGCTGTGACCTCGTCCTCCTTGTAATGTCCGGATTCGAGAACATGGGAGATGGCCGCGTTGATTTCATCTCTTAGCGCGAAGTACTCGCGCTGGAGGAGACTGAGGTTCTCCGCCTGCAGGGTGCGAACGGGTTCGGTCATTCTCTGGTTCCCATATGATGAACGCTCTTCCTTTTCCACCCAACGGTAGCTCTAATGGCCTTGACAGTCAAACGAAGGGGGGATCCCTGAATGAAGCCGGGACGGTCACGTCCCGTCAAGCCCCCAATCGTCAATTTCTGGGCGAAATTTCACCCCATGAACATCGATCTTATCGTGGCGAGAATCCCCAATAAGGCCATAATTTGAACGGCCACCAAAAACGCGAGGCCCAGTTCGCTGTCGAGAAATTCTCGCACCGCGGCCCACGACGCGTCGATATCCGGGGATATTGACAGAGAATTGTCACTGGATCCTGAGGCGGCGGTTAAAGGTTCGGCCTCGGCCGCGAGGGCGGTCCCGGTCTCCTGAACGGCAAGCTCGAACTCAAGGTCCGGGTTGTCCGAGGAATCCTGACCGGCGGACGTCTCGGTGGACGTGGAAACTCGAGCCTCATCCGCCTGTGGAGTTGGAGTTCCTTCGGCAGAGATGGGTGTCGAGGTTGGATCCGCCTCGGACGAGTCCGTGGCGGTCGCAGTAAGCGAAGTATCATCCGTTGTTGTCGGGGTCGGGCTGCTGCTTCCAGCGGTCGGCGTTGCCGTCTTGGACGGTGTGGACGTGGTGCTGGGTCGGGGTGTACTCGTCGGCGTTGGTGAGGCCGGGATGGGCGTGGACGATGGGAGGGGAGTCGCTGTTGAAGTGCTCGTCGCTGGAGGGCTCTCAACGGTAAGAGAACCGGAGTTCGTTGACAGCGACACATTCGATCCATCCGGCGATGTAGCGGACGCGTTGCTGAGGGGTAGGCTCACCGTCCCTGGGCTCGCCGTTGTCTTGATATCGAAGACGATGAACGCCACCACGCCGTCGCCAATGGAGTTTTGATTGACTCCGAAGACGATGACGCGCACCGTTCCCGACGAGGGGGTCGAGCTGGACACGTCTTTGTCAGCATCGATAGCTTCCGGTCCGTCTCTGACTTCCCGCAACACAAGTCTTGAGGTATCGAAAGCCATGTCGAAGTTCAGGCCGGAGACATCTGTGCCTTGACTCGAATCCAGACTAACCGGGATCGAGATAGCTGTGTCCCCCGGTTCACCCGAACCGCTTCCGGCCGCAAGCGTCGCGCTGCCGTCCGCGAATGACATTCCCGGAATCCAGGAGATCATACCCACCAGCAACAGGCCAATCGCCGCTCTTCGAATCACAGCTGGCCGCCTGCGCTTGAATCCGGTGCCCCTTTGCTTTAAAGAGCTGAAGATCCAAATCAAAGGATTTCCGGTCACGTCATCCAACTCCCAGGACGGTGTTGACGATGATCTGCACGTCGAGGACGTCCACGGTGTTGTCACCGTTCACGTCTGAGCGGCTGACAATACCGGGGTCTGTTTCAGTTCCGAGAACGACGTTGACGCAAAGCTGTACGTCGAGCACATCGACTACGCCATCCAGGTTCAGGTCGCCGACCAGGGAATCCAACGGTCCGGTTCGGCGGATGGACACCGCGAGCTCGCTCCCGATCGATGCAGGTGTGAGCCAAGTCTGGTCGCCCGAATCTACGGCTATGTCAGTTTGACGCACGGTCGCGCCGCTGGGGATGTCGAGCCAAGTGAATTCGTACATACCCGGAGTTAGGTTCCTCAGGCCCATGTTTCCTGATCGATTGGATGAGTAGGCCATGTAGCTTGCTCCTGGATCGGCGAGGACATAATCGGTCGCTCCATAGGCCAGATCGTCGCGCGGGGACATGTCTGGAAAGTCGGTTGCTTCCATGAAGGAAACCAATCGACCGCAGTCCTCGAGATCCTCCGCAGGAGTGTTCGCGATGTCCCAACGCAGGTGCATGATGTAGGCGCCGCCCATAGCCGCGGCCCAACTTCGCCGACGGGCTTCGGCCCCGAACGCGTCCGGGTGGCCCTCGGCCATATTGAGGTTGTAGCGTCCGTTGGCGGCCTCCCAGGCCCTCACCATGGCGTCGTGAAATCCGGCTGCATCATCGCTTGTGTACTGAACGGCAAACTGATCGATGTTCGTGTCGTTCTCGAATTCGCCAAAATTCAGGCCGTTTCTCTTGTGAACAGATATCGGGTGGTCGTTGTCGTCGGCCGCGCGGATTTCGGCTGCGATGTTGGAGACGCGGGTCGAACTGTACCGCTCCGAATATTCTTCCGCCACGACCCAGATGAGATGCTGCTTGTCCTCAAAGGCGTTCACAAGTCCTTGAATGAAAGCCCGTTCATCTGCGCCGACGGCATCGCCGGTGTTCCAAATGCGGCTGCTGTCGTCGTAGAAGAAGAAAAAGATCATGATTCCATTCTGATCCATTTCATCGAACCACAGATCCCATTGCGCCAGGATGTCCTGATCGAGGCCCTTGGAGGGATCCGAATCGACGAAGGGGTTTTGGGTTGGGTCTCCATCGCCGCCGTGCGAACGAACGGCCATGAGGTATATGCTGTTCGCCCCGGTTCCGCTGACCTTCTCAATCAGGGACATCTGATCACCGCTGCGGGTGCCGTCGGCGCTGCGAGTTCCACGGTAGAGAAAGCCCTCCGGATCCCCCGGCCCACACATGAAGAAAGGCCCACCCCCCTTGTACCTGAACCAGCTCGGATTGTCGGGATCGACGATCACTTGTCCGGTCGCGGGCGCGTAGGACCTTGTGTTGGCGGCATCGACAACGGCGTCAGCTACGTCAAATGGAAACCGAGGCAAAGCCGCCGTGCCCCGACCTCTTCCCTTATTGACGGCAGTGGCGTCGAGCCCACCAGGAACCAACCGTAGGGGCCCTGGAGCCTGCGAGGTACCCGCCGTTCGTTCCTCTCCTAATGAGAGATCTGGAGAGGCCCTCGCGGCACCCCATCCGTAGATCTGATCGTGTACCGTCTCCTCCGGACTTGGCCGAGCCGAGGCGTGGGTGCCTAAGACGAGCAGCTGGCCGAGTATCAAGATCATCGCGGTGACCCGGAGAGTCCTCGGCCAGAGATTTCGTTCAGATCTATTGATGATCTGGATATGGGTCGGCTTATTTTGCTCTTGGCGAGACATTTCCATTAACTGCGACTTTAGGCGCTGCAAACCAGGCCAATCATCGTCCTCTTTCTGACTTTCCATTTGGCTTTGCGAAGAGGGAAACCGTCGCCTCTCAGCTTATCTGCCGGATATGGGTGGAAGCTCAGCCATGTCTGGGCTTGGACCCTTACTGTCAGATCAGCCTGGCGTTGAGCGGCCTATATACCCGACGTAGCGACCGATTTTCTCCGAAGGTGAATTTTAGTCTATCTCCAGCCACGCTAGCGTACAACATGGTTAGGATTCTTGAAAGCGGCTCGATAGTACTGGTGGACGCTAGCCGGGTCGGGAAGTGTAAGGATCAGCTGGAGTGTGGTTCGGGTCGGAGCGAATGTGGTGCAGGGGCCGTCGATCTTCACTGGAAGCGGATGCCGATCTTACGACCGACCGGATCCAACCAGTTTCCGATGAAGATGCAAGATTTCGTGGACAATCCAACCTCTCACTGATAGGATAATAAAGAACGGCACATGAAAAATTACGGGGGATCTCTGATTTCATAGTAGACTTTCCGCACTGCCGGGGCGAGTCATTCGCCATACCTCGCGGCTGGGTGATCCGGGGGCATCTGACGAGGGTGCATGGAGGTAACTTGAGATGATTTGCACAACGGTGCCGAATGACCGCACGGCCTGAACAAACCATAGAAATCAGTTCCCACAAATAGCAAATCTCATCCTCGACCGGAACACTCTGGTGACTGTCGCTGACGCCGTTTGGTAGTGGAGTCAAAGCCCAGTGGTTGAGTCCGAAATTTCCGTGTTGATCGCAGACGATGACAGATTGGTCGGGGAGTCGGTCTCCCTTTGTCTGGAGCAGGCTGGCATCAGCGTGCTCGGCCTGGCAACCAGCGGCTATGAAGCTCTTGAAACGGCATTTTCGATGAGGCCCGATGTCCTGTTGCTGGACTTTCGCATGCCGGGACCCGATGCGAGCCATATTTTAGCGGCAATTCGACGCCGGGATCCCCGAATGAAGGTGATTGTCTTCTCGGCCTGGAATCGGCCCGAGTATCTAGCGAAAGCGATTGTCCATCGCGCCGATGGCTATTTAACAAAAGAGATCGGTTTGGACACACTGGTGCAAACGATCCGTCACGTTGCGGCGACGAGAATGGAATACAGTCAGGGAACGATTGAAGCGGCGATTGACGTCCTCCGCGAAACAGGTTCGGCTGAGCATGTTGAGTCTCAAATTGCAAGTCTATGGCGGAGTGAGTTCACACCTCAGGAACTGAGAATCCTCACGCTCATGGCAGAGGGGTTGAACAATCGTGAGATTAGCGCGCTTATTAATCTAAAACCCAATACGGTGAAAACTCATATTCGCAACGTACTGCAGAAGCTCGAGGTGGACGATCGGACCAACGCGGCAGTCTGGGCGATTCGTCATGGCATATCCACCGATCTGCGGTGATCCGTTGTGCCGGCTGGCCGAATCTATGGAGGGCCTGGCCGCTGGCGCTCTCTCGTGTCCGAAGGATCGTGTTCTAAAGGTGTTCGGGATCCGATGACACTCGAGCCAATCCGGGTATTGATCGCCGACGACCATGAGATCATCTGCGAGGCGCTAACGCTCTGCTTGGAGAGAGAGCACGATATCGTCGTGATCGGTACGGCCAAGGACGGTCGTGAAACCTTGCGGCGAACTTTTGAGGAAACACCGGACGTCATCCTCTTGGACCTCCGTTTGCCGGAATTGGACGGACTCCAGGTGCTGTCCGCGCTGCAGTCCTCGAGCTCGCGTCCCGCGATTCTCATCATGACCGCACATCCGGACGAACAGGACATGTACGAAGCGTTGACCCTTGGGGCCGCGGGGTTCCTGACAAAGGATATCGGGTTGCGGCTTATCCCCGATGTGATTCGGACCGCGTTGACGGGGAAAAGTGTCGTTGTAAGCTCGACCTTCCCTGACAGGATCGAGCGGTGGTCTCATACCGATGCCGGTCAGCGTCTCCATCGGGGTGAGGCCGTCGAGCTCACGGACGAGCAATTAAGGATCTTGGCTCTGCTTGCGAAGGGCTTAACCAACGATGAGATAGGTAGCAGGTTATCCATCAGCGTGCGCGCGGTAAAGACGAGGCTCTCGGCCCTTTATCGGAAGATTGGAGTCCGGCACAGAACCGAGGCCGTGATTTGGGCCGAGGAGCAAGGCTTCGTGCCGGAAAGTTAGCCGCGAAGAGAGCCGATCATCCCTCTAGGATTCTAACCAGCCCCTCACCTGATCAGCGGTTTCCTTCACCCAAAGGCGGAGATCCCCCTCTGCGGGTCCGTTGCGGGCCGTTTTCGTCCTCTTGGCCGCATATAAATCATCCTCTTGGGTGATGCAGGCGTACCCGATCCCCATAACAATGGTCGTTGGAAGTGACCGGAGGGCGAGTTCGCCGACCATCGCGAGATCGAATCTAGTGATTTGGAGTCGACTAGGCTCCCAAACGGTCGGCGTCCTGCACAGGACACTTGTCCCTTTTCAAAAAATGAATCGGGGGAGATAAATCCTCCAGCACCTGCCAAGAAGAGGTGCCCTTGGGATGGCTTTCGATGAACCACCTGGGCCCCGGCACTTGGCATCACTGCGGGCTCCGGCATCCGCAGGCACGGGAGAGGTTTGTGGGGCTCTCGGATTGGTGAATTTAACACTGTCGCTGTGCGTGCCTGTTCCAGGCGCGAAGGGATAAGCACGCGGAAGAGTGGAGGTTGCGGTGGCAACGAGCCCACGAGTGAAGAAACCCCGTCACTTCCACGACCTCTGCCCTCTGTGTGGCGGGGCGAAGTTCGCAAGTATGGAGGAGGAGAATGTGGCCACCTGGTTGAATTACACGTGCTCCCAATGCGGGCTGACCTGTGAGGTCCAGATTGGCCCCGAAACCCCCATCTTGGCTGAACGCCTGGCGGAGTGGAGTTCTCTGTTTCCGGATGACTGACCTCCATGATGAATTGGCATGGTATGCGCTCCGCAGCAAGCCGAACAAGGAGCGCTTGCTGTGGAAACAGGTGCGGGCGCGTGACTTCGAGATCTACTATCCGAGGATTTTCGTGGATCCTGTCGATCCGCGCTCCCGCAAGATCCGACCATTCTTTCCGGGGTACATGTTTGTCCGCGCCGACCTGAGCAGAGTCGGTCCTTCGACCTTCAACTATATGCCGTATTCGATCGGGTTGGTTTCGTTCGGTGGCAGGGCCGCTTCCATTCAGTCCGAAGTGATCGAAGCCATTCGGCGGCAAATCGGCGATGTCACCAGGGCCGAAGACACGCGCGCAGATCGTTTCAAGAAGGGCGATCGAGTGACCGTGACGGAGGGCCCGTTTGAAGGCTACGAGGGGCTGTTCGACAAGAGCCTGAGCGGCAGCCACCGAGTGCGAATCTTGCTCGAGCTTCTTAGTGGTCGAAGTGTGGCGACAGAGCTTGACGCCCGCCATCTCGAGCATTCTAACAGGGACGGTCAGCAAAAGTAATCGCGGCCTTGGAGGCGCGATCAAAACCTGAATACTTCACCGACGCAGCCACCAACTAAGATGTTGGAATGGCGGAGCGTGCCTAGTGGAACCCAAATTCGGACAATTCGACAGTGAGTTTCGAGCGGGCTCAGGAAGCGATAGGCTCACACCGTGGACTGGCCTGCGAACCTACCTCAACCGACAGGCGTCCAGTGTATTTCGTTACATCCTCGAGCAGATCATACAAATGGCGTTTGGCTGGATTCCTACGCCCGTCGGCATGGCGCTGCGGTCCGTCGCCTACCGTATGATTCTTCGAATGGATGGTTGGGCCGCGATCGATAAAGGTGTTCGATTGGCTTACTGCGATGGAATCCACCTTGGCCACGGCAGCTACGTGGATCAAGGTGCCTATCTCCACGCCACACCGAACGGCATCCGTATTGGCCCTCGATCGATCGTCATGCATGGCGCCGTGCTTCACGTGTACAACTTCCGGTCGATCCCGCAAGCTTGCATTTCCATCGGCGAAGACAGCTTGATCGGGGAATACAGCGTCATTCGCGGTCAGGGTGGCGTCCATATAGGGGATCGGGTGTATACCTCACCGTTTGTACAAATCATCGCCGTAAACCATGTGTTCGATGACCCTGGGCAGCCTTTTGTGGAGCAGGGGATTACCGCTGAGGGCATCACGATCGAGGACGATGTATGGCTGGGATCAGGTGCAGTCGTAACCGATGGCGTGACCGTGGGGCGCGGAAGTGTGATCGCCGCTGGGGCCGTGGTGACCAAAGACGTAGCGCCGAGGACCGTGGTGGCCGGGGTCCCCGCCAAGGTCGTGAAGTATATTGGGGTAGAGGCTGGGCCGCCAGCCGATCGCAGCGTCTATTACAGAGAACTGGGAGGGTAGCTGCCATGAGTAAACTGTCGGTGGTCATCCCGGCCCTGAACGAAGAACGAGGAATTCGCCAGATCGTCGAGCGAGTGCTGGCCGTGGAGGAACCGCTGAGGCATGCGGGTGTGGACGGCTTGGAGCTTTTGGTCGTGGACGATGGGTCGACGGACCGCACGGCCGAGATCGTGCAAGCGATCGAGGGCGTGAACCTGGTCAGCCATCCGAGAAACCTGGGCTACGGAGCAGCGCTGAAGAGCGGGTTTGCACAAGCCAGTGGAGACCTCATCGGATTTCTCGATGCCGATGGCACCTATCCGCCAGAGCACTTTCCTCAGTTATGCGAGCGGGCGCTGAACGGAGCCGATCTGGTCATTGGGTCGCGCATGGCAGGGGCCGACAGCTCCATGCCGCTCACAAGACGGATCGGAAACCTTTTCTTTGCGATTCTGCTCAGCCTTGTCGGCCGGCAGAAAGTCAGCGACAGTGCCAGCGGTATGCGGATTTTCAAGCGCGAGATCCTCGATCGGATTTATCCGCTTCCCGACGGGTTGAACCTGACGCCTGTGATGAGCACTCGCGCCATCCATGAAGGCGTACGGATGGAGGAGGTTCCGATCCCCTACAGCGAGCGAGTCGGGAGATCCAAACTCTCGATTGTGCGCGATGGGTCGCTGTTCCTGCGCTCCATGATTTGGACAGTTCTGACGTACAATCCGGTGAGGATTTTCGGGCTGCTCGGTTTGGCCGGCGTCGGGCTCGCCGGGCTGGTCGGCCTGGGATTAATCTTGGCGCGACTGCAAGGGATCACGTCGCTGGGCCCCCTGGGCGTGGCCGCGGTGTACGCAGCGTTAATCGCAGCCGTAATGGGCATCAGCCTATTCTCGCTGGGGACTACATTTAATTACCTCGTGTCCTTGTTCTACAAGCGGCCGGTGCGGCAGGGACTTTTTGGCCGCCCGATCTTCACACCACCGCTTGATCACCATTTCGGTTGGATCGGGTTGCTGTCGATGGTTCTGGGGATCGGACTGGCGGCCACAAGCCTCGCGCTGGGCGTCGGGGGATGGGAGATCGGTCGCATTTGGCTGTACCTCCTGGGCAGCGCGCTGATGATTCTGGTGGGGATCCAGCTCATCACGTCCTGGTTGCTGGTCAGGGTGCTGGACGAGATTTCGCAGCGCGAGGTTATGATCAAGGAAATTGCAAATGCATGAAGATGGCGTCGGATTCGAACGCTGGAGAGGTGGAGATGATGAGTAGGAAAAAGAACGATCCTATCCGTGACAATCTGGGCAGCCGGCGGATCCCGAAAGTGCGGATGGCCGATTTTCCCAATGCAGATGACATCGTTCAAAAGGGACTGCTCGAAGCCAAGCGCACCGAGGAGATGGTGGATGTTATGCTCGTCAACCCACCGACCCCCGATGGAGACTATTGGATACGGACGCAACATCGTGTCGGAAGGCGCACGCGGGAGAATATGGTTTGGCCTCAGGTGGAACTGGCCCAGCTGGCGGCGATGGTCCACCCGACGTATTCCGTCAAAGTGGTGGACGCCAACGCCGAGCGGATGGGCTGGGGCGAATTGAGCGAGCTGCTCGACAGGTACAAGCCTCGTTATTACGTGACCCATGTGACGGCTCCGACTCTGGAGAACGACATGTACGGTTGCTTTCTCGCCAGGGCGCGGGGGTCCACAACCATCGGTTTTGGAACCCATGTCACTCCGATTCCGCGCGAGACGATGCGTCCCTATCCCGCCCTCGATTACGCTTTGGTGGGTGAGCCGGACCTGACGATGAGGGATCTGATCGATCATCTGGAAGGCAACACAGAAAAGAGACCGGCCGACATACAACGCATGTTTGAAAAAGAGGAAGGATACGAAACCTCTACAGGTGAAAACGGGGAAGTCGATCTGGGCGGTATCCGTGGTCTGGCCTGGAGGCGGGACGAAGAGGTCGTCGTTAACCTGCCGCGACCGTTCATCGCCGACCTTGATGATATGCCGATGCCGATGCATGATCTGCTCCCGCTGGAAAAATATCGGATGCCGCTCATCAAGGGGCCTTTCACGTTCATTTTGACCAGTCGCGGCTGTCCAGCCGGCTGCACCTACTGCATCAAACATGTCAGCTATCAGTATTCGGCGCGGCTCCGGTCCCCCGAGCTCTTGATGGAGGAAATGTGGGGCCTCAAAGAGCGGGGAATCAACAATATTCACATGTACGCGGACCTGTTCACAGTCCACCGCGATCAGGTGATGGAGCTTTGTCAGCGCATGATTGACGAAGAGATCAATATCAAGTGGACGTGCAACAGCCGGGTGGACTTCGTCGATGAAGAGATGCTGCATCTGATGTCCGAAGCCGGAAACTGGCTGATATCCTGGGGGATCGAGAGCGGAAGCGAGCAGATCCTGAAGCACGCGCGCAAGGGAGCGTATCCGGAGAAAGCCAGGCGGTCACTTCGATGGGCGAAGGAGGCAGGGATCAAGAACTGGGGCTACTTCATCATCGGGCTCCCGGGTGAGACGGAGGAGACGATCCGAGAGACGATTGACTTCTCCAAGGAACTGCCGCTGGATATCGCGCTGTTCCATGTCGCGGCGCCCTATCCGGGCACCCCGTTCTTCTTTGAAGTGGTCGAGAATGAGTGGTTCCGGGAGGGCACGCGGTGGGAGCAGGTGGATATGGACCAGGGTACCGTCCTTGATTATCCCAATCTGTCGGCCGAGGACCTCCTCTACTGGCAGAGGCGGGCATTCCGTGAGTGGGCGTTCCGCCCCGGCCCGGTCCTCACCTACATCAAGATGCTCTTCTCCGACCCCTCGACGGTCAAGTCTGCCTTGGACGTAGGCCTCCAGCATCTCAGTTGGGCTTCGACCGAGTCGGGACTGCCGGTCTTGTCGGCGGAGACCTGAGCGCCCTATTACCGGGCGGATACAAACTTAAGAATAGTCCCTCCACGGAAACATCCAACCGCAGAGCGGTTTCGCGGTGAGACTCCGTCGACTGATTCAGCTCGCGATCCTTCTGCTGATCCTGATGGCCACGGTCGGCGTATGGTCAACCCATGACGCGCGGTCAGGCATAACCCGCTGGTTGCTGTTCTGCCTATCTGCATGGGCCTTCCTTTTAATAAGTCAGGGAGGAAGACGTGCTCGACGGTATGCCGTTCGGGGGTTGGCTCTGCTGGGCGTGCTCGTCGCTTCGGGGACGTTGTTGCTGAGGGCGATTTCCCCGCTGCTGGCCGATTACGGGTTGTGGGTTCCCCAGCACATCTGGCGGATGGCCGCCTGGTTCGAGGTCGAATTTCCTCCCGGGCTGATCGTGCTGACGCTTCCATTTTCGATCTTGGAATGGTGGGGCGCGTCCAGGAGTTCAGCTCGCCAAACGGCTCACTTTTGGCTGGCCGGCATCCTGCTGGCTCTCTGCGCGATTGTGATTTCAGGCTCGTTGGCGTCGCTGTTGGTCCTGCTCTCGGTTTCGGCCTTGATTGCTGTTTGGTTTCTTTCAGCCAGCATCGCGGCCCATTCACCTTGGAATCGGGGATTGGCCGCAGCGGTCACCACGGCGGGGTTGAGTGCCATCGCCGCCTCGGTCTGGGCGTTCACAGGACCGCCAATCCGAGAGCTCTTTGCCACGGAAGCCGTTGCCAGCCGGCTTGAACTGGCCGCTCAGTCGGCCCGCCTTGTGGGAGACTACGCGCTTGTCGGTGGGGGATTGGGGTCCATCCCGGGGCTTTACGCCCATTACATCCGCGGGCTGCCGGTATTTTTTGTTCCCCACAGCGAAAATCTCTATTTGAACGTCGCCCTCGAACTCGGGTTGGTCGGTCTGATCGCGTTTCTCATCCTCATGGCGGCCAGCGCACTTTCGCTTCTCCGGTCCTCGAAACTGGCTTCACGGGGGCGAGATGGGTCCGAGCAGGTTGCGGCGGCGTCTCTTCTCGCCGTCGTCATCCTGGGGCTCCAGGGTTTGATCGGCGATCCGTTCTATGTCAGTTTCGCGCTGCCCCTCGTGTTCGTGATCCCGGGCGTGGCAGCCTCCATGGAGGTACAGCGACAAGAAAAGAGAATTTCCGTCCCTCGACCTATGGTGGCTCTTGCGGCGCTCATGCTCTTGTTCGGGGTAGTCTTCCATCGACAGACGCTGGCCGCGACTTGGATCTCGAACCTGGCTGCGATTGATATGGCCAAAGTGGAGCTGAAGGATTGGCCGAACGGGCGATGGTCGGACGGAAGCCGGGCCTCGAAATTGAGAGGTGCCCAGAGGCGCTTGGAACAAGCAAGGTGGTTCCAACCCGCGGACCGGACTGCCCTGCACCGACTGGGCCTGATCGAAATGGAGCGCCGAAACTATGAGAGAGCTGCCGAGTTCCTGGATGAGGCGCACAGGATAGATCCGGGACATAGGGGCATTCAGAAGGCGCTCGCTTACAGCCTTGTCTGGACAGGGGACTACGCTGCGGCCTATGAAATCCTTCGTGCGATCCCCGAAGCCGAAAGTGATCTAAGAAGCTACGAAGGATGGTGGCGAGCGCGGGGCAGACCCGACCTCGCTATGTATTCTGCTGAAATGCTGAGCTTGTTGGTCGAATGAGGGCATTCGTTTCGAGAACGTTTCATCGCCAATCGTGAAAGGAATTGAATTGACTACGAGGACCGCCTCACTGATCTCGCCCTATGGAGGGGAGCTGGTCGATCTGCAATCTGATCCTGCAGAAGTTGAGGACTTGAAGAGCTACGCTGTCCGGCTGCCATCGATTCAGGTTTCTCCGCGTACAGTTTGTGACTTAGAAATGCTGGCCGTGGGCGGGTTCTCCCCCCTTTCGAAATTCATGGGCGCTCAAGACTATCATCGTGTGATCCATGAGATGCGCCTCCAGGATGGGCACATCTTTCCAGTACCGGTGACGCTGCCCGTAAGCAAGGATGTGGGTTTATCTCTCGATTCAGAGATCGCCCTCCGGGATTCCGGCAACAATCTGCTCGCAGTCATGCGGGTGGAAGAGATATTTGAGTGGGATCTCATAGACGAGAGCGAGCTGGTGTTTGGCACTTCGGATCCTCGACATCCATTGGTCGCTGAAATGCACCGCTGGGGGAAACTTAACATCTCCGGCCGATTGAAACTCGTCGATTTGCCGGTTCATAACGATCACAGATCGTTGCGATTGAACCCCCGGGCGACTCGAGCACAGCTGAGGTCAATGGGGCGGGCTGACGTGGTCGCGTTTCAAACGCGCAACCCCCTGCATCGAGTCCACGAGGAGATGACTAGACGAGCGAGCGAACAGGTTGGGGGGACGCTTCTTCTCCATCCCGTGGTCGGGATGACCAAGCCGGGGGACATCGATCATTTCACACGAGTGAGGACTTACAAGGCGTTAGCCGAGCGATACTACGAGCCGGGTCAGGTCTTGCTCGCGCTGCTCCCGCTCGCGATGCGGCTCGCCGGTCCCCGAGAGGCGCTTTGGCACGCGGTGATCCGGCGGAACTACGGGGCAAATCACCTTATCGTGGGTCGGAACCATGCCAGCCCCGGCGAGGATTCATCCGGCCAGCCCTTTTACGGTCCATATGAAGCCCAGCGCCTCGTGGAGCGCTTCAGTGACGAGCTAGGCGTCGGAGTGATCCCTTTCCATGAGCTCGTGTATCTCCCGGAACAGGACACATACGTCGAGGCCTCGCGTGTCCCGGAAGAGGCGTTGACCACCTCGATCTCCGGAACCCAAGTTCGTGAAGACTACCTCAGCAATGGGCGACCGCTTCCCAACTGGTTCACTCGGCCCGAGGTAGCGGAAATTCTCGCCGAGGCCTATCCGCCACGCCATAAGCAAGGGGTGTGCATCTGGTTCACCGGGTTGAGCGGTTCGGGAAAGTCAACAACGGCACAGATTCTGACGACGCTCATTCAAGAGAAGGGCCGCCAGGTCACCTTGCTAGACGGTGATGTGGTCCGCACCCACCTCTCCAAAGGGTTGGGCTTCAGCAAAGAGGACCGGGATACCAATATCCGAAGAATTGGGTACGTTGCGTCGGAAATCGTTCGCCACGGTGGGGTGGTCATCTGTTCGGCTATTAGTCCGTATCGAGCGGCACGCAATGACGTTCGCGGCATGGTGGGAAACGATCACTTCATTGAAATCTACGTCGATACCCCGCTCGAGGTGTGTGAAGCGCGGGATACAAAAGGTCTGTACGCCAAAGCGCGGCGTGGAGAGATTGAGGGTTTCACAGGGATCGACGACCCGTATGAGGTCCCGGAGAATCCAGAGTGCAGAATTGAGACTGTGGACCGATCAGCTTTGGAGAATTCCAGCTTGCTCATCGATTTGTTGACGGAGCAAGGCTTCCTTCGCTCGGATTTCTAGGGCGGGCGGCGATGCCGACGGCCGGTCAATCAACATAAGTCTAAGCGAACATCATCACTCCCCGGCCTTGTGTGGTGAACGTGGGCGACCAGAGGAAAAGGAACATGAATGTCTTAATCGCAGGAACTGGATATGTCGGATTGACCACGGGCGTTGCCTTAGCCTATCTGGGACACAACGTGACGGGCCTCGACCCCGATGAAACGAAGATTCGCAAGCTGTGGCGGGGCCAAATGCCGGTCTACGAGCCGGGGCTGCGTGAAATGGCGCGGCTGGCGAACTCGAAGCTGCGTTTCGTCATGGCTTATTCGGAAGTCGATTTTGACGATCTCGATGTCGTTTTTATTGCCGTGGGAACCCCACCGAATCAGGATGGAAGTCCCGATCTCAGGTATCTTCAGTCGGCCGCCCAGTCGATCGGCGGGCATTTGGGCGAAGGTTTCACCGTGATCGTCAACAAATCCACCGTGCCGATTGGCAGCGGCAACTGGGTTGAAGCGCTGATTCGGGAGGCGTATGAATCACGCAACGGCCATGGGCCGGATGGCCGCTTCGCGGTCGCTTCCAACCCGGAGTTTCTGCGCGAGGGATCCGCGATCCGTGACACCCTTTATCCAGACCGGATCGTGCTCGGCGCGGAGAACCCTGAAGCCGTCGACGTGCTGACCAATCTTTACCGGCCGATCCTCAATCAAGATTTCACGCCGCCGGAGTTTTTGCCGCGACCGGAGGGGTTGGTCGCCGTGCCGCTGGTGACCACCGACATCGCCTCCGCGGAATTGGTCAAGTACGCGGCCAATGCGTTCCTGGCGCTGAAAATTAGTTACATCAATGAGATCGCCCAGCTGGCCGAGCGGGTGGGCGCTGACGTATCGCAGATCGCGCGCGGAATCGGGTTGGACGACAGGATCGGGTCGCGTTTCCTAAATGCTGGTATCGGTTGGGGGGGCAGCTGCTTCGGCAAGGACACCGCGGCGCTGATCAACACGTCTCAAGAGTACGGCCTGGATATGCCCATCGTCAAAGCCGCCCGCGAAGTCAACTATCGTCAGCGGTCCTGGGTCGTTGATAAATTGCTGCAGCAGCTCCAGTTGCTCAAGGGTCGAACCGTATGTTTGTTGGGATTATCATTTAAACCACACACGGATGATCTTCGCGATGCCCCATCCCTTGACATTGCCCGCCTGCTGCTCCACCGAGGTGTGCGGGTCCATGCATACGACCCGGTCGCCAGCGATCGCGTCCGGGAAGCGATGCCGGAACTGCAGCTGAACACATTCGAGGATCCGGTTGCTGCCGCTAAGGGAGCGGATGCCGTGGTCCTGATCACCGAGTGGCCCGAGTTTCGCCAGATCGATTGGGAAGAGGTTGCTCGGGTAATGCGGGCCCCACTGATTCTCGACGGGCGCAACTTCCTGCCCGGCGCCCAGCTGGAGCAGCTCGGCTTTCGTTATGTGGGGGTAGGGCGCGGCAGGACGGCCAGATTATTCAGCGAGAGTTCGGCCAGTTCGGGGCCCACGGCAGGGGAGTTCGGGATGGGTAGAGACGTGGAAAATGAAGTGCAGCACGTCTCCTCCTCGAGTGAGTAGCGCCAGCTCCATCTCAATCTCGCGGAGAAAACGGATCCCGGAACGAAAAATGGGGTTGGACCCGATCTGGCCGGCCAGTGCAGATCCATGGCCATCGGTCCTTGGAGAACGACTTGATGTTGAGGACCACGGAATGGCCTACGGAAATCGGGATCTGTCGGCCCGCTAGGGTCACCATTGGGAGGAGAATGTGCAGATGAAGAAGGTGCTGATCACTGGCATTACAGGTCAGGACGGTTCGTATTTAGCGGAACTCTTGTTGGAAAAAGGTTATGAAGTCCACGGCATGGTCCGCCGTGTCTCACTGGAGGATCCCGCGCACCGGCTCTGGCGACTGAAGAACATCTTGGACGATATTGAGCTGCATCCCGGCTCGCTCGAGAGCTATGCGAGCATCTTCCGGATGGTCGATCAGGTGCAGCCGGATGAGTGCTATCATCTTGCCGCGCAGAGCTTCGTGGGCTACTCATTTGATGATGAATTTTCGACGATCAACACCAATGTCAATGGCACCCATTATGTACTTTCGGCGATCAAGGAGCGAGCATCCCATTGCCGCGTGTACTTCGCTGGATCCAGCGAGATGTTTGGCCAGGCGCAGGAAGCTCCTCAGGATGAGTCAACACCATTTCATCCTCGTTCGCCGTATGGAATCTCAAAAGTCGTGGGGTTCCATCTGAGCCGGAATTATCGGGAGGGCTATGGACTGTTCGCCTGTAGTGGGATCTTGTTCAATCACGAGTCCGAACGTCGTGGGCACGAATTTGTGACAAAAAAGGTGACCAGCGGAGCAGCACGAATTAAATTGGGATTGCAAGATGAGCTCACGCTTGGCAACCTGGATGCGCGGCGTGACTGGGGGTACTCCCCTGACTATGTCCGTGCTATGTGGCTCATGCTTCAACAGTCAGAACCGGACGATTACGTCGTGGCGACGGGCTTGTCCCATAGTGTCGAAGAGCTGGTCGATACGGCCTTCAGGGCGGTGGGTCTCAATTGGGAGGATTATGTGGTGACCGATCAGGCCCTATACCGGCCAGCCGAGATCACGGAGCTGCGGGGCGATCCTTCGAAGGCCAGAAGAACGCTCGGTTGGCAGCCAACGGTTGGTTTCGAATCCATGATCCAGAGGATGGTCGAGGACGACTTGCGCCGGATCGGATCGCAGAATCCTCAGGTCGCCGTCTCCGTTCCAGAAACAGTTTCGTAGAGACAAGTTCACAGCGAGAACCCGGTACCATTGCCTGGCCCGTACGGACGAGTTTGATCCAAGCTATTGACTTGGGCCCATTGAAGCGCATCGAACCAATTTGACCGCTGCCAATTCCATCGAGGACCACGATCATGATCGGAAACTTGCTGGGTCGCCTACAACGTAAGAAATCCAAAGTACTCGTCATTGGGCTGGATTGTGCGGCCCCGGAGCTGGTATTTGACCGCTGGCAAAACGACTTGCCCAATCTGACCTCCCTGCGCCAACGTGGTCGGTGGGGTGAGCTTCGGTCCTGCATTCCTGCCATCACCGTCCCTGCCTGGACCAGCATGCTATCCGGAAGGGATCCTGGTGAATTGGGTATCTACGGCTTCCGCAATCGGGCCGACCATTCTTACGAAGGGCGCTTTATCGCGACCCAGGATTACGTAAGGGTCAAGCGAATTTGGGATTATTTGACGGAAAGGGACAAACAGTCCGTCGTCATCGGGGTTCCTCAGACGTATCCGGTCCGGCCACTCAACGGAAATCTGGTATCCGGATTTCTGGCGCCCAGTCGGGAGAGCCAATTCACCTATCCACATGCGCTCAAACGAGAAATCCTGGAAATTGCTCCGGGGTATGATGTCGATGTGGCCCAGTTTCGAACCGACGATAAGGACTGGTTGTTAGAACAGATCTGGGATATGAGCCGCAAGCGATTTCAGGTCGTCGATCACTTGATCAAGAATAAGCCTTGGGATTTCTTCATGTTGATGGAGATCGGCGTCGATCGCATCCACCACGGTTTCTGGAGCTTCCATGATCCCGAGCATAGGCGATACACTCCCGGAAATCCCTATGAAACGGCCATCCATGATTACTACGTTTATCTGGATGAAAAAATCGGTGAGTGGCTGTCGTTCGTGGATGACGAGACGACCGTTCTCATCGTGTCCGACCATGGGGCCAAGCGAATGGACGGCGGAATCTGTATCAATGAATGGTTGTGGCGGGAAGGGTACTTGGCATTCAAGGAGGATCCACCTTCCGACAAGCTCACACGGTTGGATGATTTGGAAATTGATTGGTCACGCACGCGGGCGTGGGGAAATGGCGGCTACTATGGGCGCGTGTTCATAAACGTCGAGGGTCGCGAGCCACAAGGTGTCGTGCCGGCACAGGAGTACGAGGGCTTCCGGCAGGACCTGAGTGAGCGGCTCGCTTCGATCCCCGGTCCGAACGGACAAGATCTGGGAACAGTAGTCTTCCGGCCATCGGACATTTATAAGGAAGTGAACGGGGCGGCTCCGGACCTGATGGTGTACTTTGGCGATCTTCTCTGGCGATCCGTGGGCTCCTTGGGCCATGGAGGCGTTCACACCTTCGAAAACGACACCGGCCCGGACGACTGCAACCATGCGGAGAACGGGCTTTTCATTCTGTGCGATCCGGATGAGGGGTCCCCAGGCGTGGAGGTTCAAGGTGCGCAGCTGATGGATGTGCTGCCGACCTTACTGAACCGATTCGCCATCGATGTACCCGATGAGGTACAGGGAATCGATCTCGGCCAGCGTGACGTCTACCCCGCCACCCGAGAGCGGATTGCTTTGGTCAATTAAGAATCGAAAGAGAGACGATAGGATGAACAAACGAATTCTATATGGGGTTGTGGTGTTCCTGGTTGGTACATTTTTCATCTCGCCGCCGGCGGAGGCTGGAGGCTACCTCGATCCCAACACCGGCGGCCTGGTCTTCCAGCTGCTGGCAGCCTCATTCGCATTCTTGTCCGGTTTGATCCTGATTTTCGCCAGGCGAATCCGCATGACGATTGCTCGCGTCCGACGCACCATGCGAGATCGTATCGGAAACGGGCCGGACTCCGGATCTGTGGGGCATGATGAGGATATCCGATGACCCTAGGGGCGTATACGTCAATCCTTAGAAGAATCGGGGTAGCTTTCAGATGCGGACTTTGATCATCGGCTTGGATGCCTTCGATCCGAATGTATTCGAGTCCATGGTCGATCAGGGAGATCTCCCAAATCTGCGGCGTTATGTGGACCGCGATTCGTACCGCAGATTCCAAGTGACGGATCCGCCTCAGAGCGAAGTCTCTTGGACGAGCATTGCGTCGGGACGGGGACCGGCGGACCACGGGATCTTTGACTTCGTCCATCGCGATCCAAGGACTTATCAACCGTACGTGTCCTTACTGCCGACAGAGCGGAAATGGGGCAACATCCAGTTTGCCGCCCCGACCCATGTTGAAACTCTGTTTGACCGTGCGGCCGCGCTGGGCTTTCCCGCCACATCCATGTGGTGGCCGGCCACCTTTCCGGCGAATTTAGGCTCCCCCGTGCGGGTTATTCCTGGGCTTGGTACCCCCGATATTCATGGTCGCTGGGGGGTAGGGACCCTATTTTCCAGCAATCCCGACGACGAGGCCGACCTCGATAAGACGAATTTCCGACTTTTGGAAAAAAAATCAAGTCGCCGCTTTCAGGCCCGGCTGGAAGGTCCAGTCCGCAAGCGGCTGCTGGGGGTCACGAGCACCGGGGTCGATCTCTCGCTTGAACTCCAAGACAACGTTCAAGCCCAGTTAAAGGTCGGCGATGAGACGGTCCGGCTCCGGCGCGGGGAGTGGAGCGAGCTGTTTGAGATTCATTTTCGCCTTGGTCCCTTCTATACATTGAAGTCCCTAACCAAAGCCATTTGGACTCACGCGACTCCGAACCAGCGCCTATATTTTCTCCCTCTTCAGATTCATCCCTTGGGTTCTCCATGGCACTACGGATCGCCATCCGGCTTTATGAAACGGATGTGGTCTCGGTCAGGGCCCTTCATGACGATAGGTTGGCCACAGGACACGACGGGTCTCGAAGAAGGTTGCATCGATGATGACCAGTTCCTGGCGCTTTGTCGATCGATCTTCGATTTTCGACGGTCGGCATTCCTGGATGAGGTGGGCCAATTCAATGAGGGTGTCTTAGGCGCAGTGTTCGACAGCTTGGATCGGATCCAGCACATGTTCTGGCGGGACAACAAAGAAGTGGTAGCCGCTTGGTACAAGAAGCTGGACACACTGGTCGGGAATGCGGAAACGGTTCTACGAGAGAAAGATTCAGAGCCGGTCCAACTGCTGATTGTGTCGGACCATGGGTTCTCATCCTTTGACCATAAGGTCAATCTCAATACCTGGTTGATTGAGCAGGGCTACCTGCACCCGCAGAATGGAACCAGCTCCTCGGCGGGAACGATTCACGAGATCGATTGGCGGCGTACGAAGGCGTATGCCGTGGGACTCAACAGTCTATATCTCAATCTTGCGGATCGAGAGCGCGACGGAATCGTACAAAAGGCTGAGGCCGCCGAAATGACTCAAGATCTCATTCAGCGCCTTAGAGCTTGGCGGGGTCCTGACGGCAGACCGGTGGTGCAGCGAGTCATGACCAAGCAGGAGGTTTTTGAAGGCTCGCTGAAAGACCATGCGCCGGATTTGTTCGTAGGGTATTCATCAGGGTACCGGGCTTCTTCCGATACGGCCATGGGCAGCTGGAAGCAAGGGGCCCTGGTCAGGAATAAAGATCATTGGGGGGCCGATCATTGTATCGATTCCGAATCGGTTCCCGGCGTTTTGTTTGCCCGGCAGGGACTGGGTGAGATTGACAACCCCTCCTATCGCGATATACCGCAACTTGCGCTCGGTGTGAAACCCGACCCGGCCAAAACCTTTCCTCCGCCGCGACAGGGTGGGGAAGACATGGAAGAGGTTGAACGGAGGCTGCGAAGTCTTGGCTACCTTTGATCGGGCCCCGGAGCACTCGAGCGTGATCACGGTGATGATCGCGACAGCAGCCTTTCCAGTCTTTGGCTGGTCGATCGTCCAGGTCTTGCGGCAGGTCCCTTCTTGGGCGCTGCGCCTGGAGGCCTGGGACCTTGTCGGCGTCATTGCGTACACCCAGGCGATTGCCCTCGTGGAAACGATCATGGTCGCGGCCCTGGCGGCGGGAATGGCGTTCATCCTGTCCCGGATTTGGGAAGCCATTCCCTCGGTCGAGTGGGTCGGTTTGTGGGTATTTGTAGGCGCCTTATCCGCCTCGGCCTTCCATCTTCTCGAGGGTGCGCAAGGTGTTGGAAAATTGGCGGCCGGAGCGGTTTCAGCCGGATTGTTCGTGGCCTTGGTCGTGCCGGGCTCCCTCCTGCTATCGAACAGACGATGGCGTCAGACATTTCACTCTATCGTCCAGCGTATGTCGGTGTTGGCCTACTTCTATCTTCTGATCGGCATCGTGTCCGCAGCCATTGTTCTCGTCAGGAACCTCTAGCCAGATGCCGGATCAATTCAATCGACGTGACTTTCTGAAGGCGTGCAGCCTGGTTCCTCTAGCTGCGATGCCATGGCCCACCTTTCGCGACGCAGAATCACGCGGGGGACCAAATGTCCTGATTCTCGTGTTTGACACGCTTTCGGCCGTACACACGACCCTGGGTGGCTACCCACGGACCACGACACCTAACTTGGAACGATTCGCCAGCAGAGCCACCGTATATCATCGTTGTTACTCAGGTGGTAATTTCACGAGCCCAGGGACGGCCTCTCTGTTGACCGGAACGTACCCTTGGTCGCACAGGGCGTTCCACCTCCACAGCGTGGTCTCCGAAGAATTCTCTTCCAGGAACATTTTCAACGCTTTGCCGGATGACGTGCACAGGGTTGCGTACACCCACAACCTGCTTGTCTCCGCATTGCTGCATCAGTTCCGGGGGGAGATCCAGGAGTGGAAAGCAACGAGGGAACTGTGTCTATTTGATGGTCAGTATTCGGACCTGCTCTTCTCCAGTGACTACAACGCCTCCTTTTGGGGTGAATCCCTCGCTCTCCAGACTGCCGACGTCCCGCCGAGCTCCCTGTATTTCTCTGCCGTGAACCGAGCTTTGCGCTTTGCGAACAAGCGGCGGATAGGGGCGCGGTACGGCGACCTCTTTCCGCGCGGTGTTCCGAACTTGCACGACCTGTTTTTCATACTCGAAGACGCGATCGACTGGATCGCCGATCGGGTGAAGTCCATGCCGAAACCGTTCATGGCCTATTTTCATTTGCTTCCGCCGCATGAACCGTACTTTACGCGCCGTGACTTCGTGGACCGGTTCAAGGATTCTTGGAAGCCAGAACCGAAGCCAACAGGACCCTTCGATAAGGGGGTTCCGTACCGCCGATTGCTCGAAGAAAGGCGGAAATACGATGAGTATCTTGCCTACACGGACGCCGAATTCGGTCGGCTCTTGGACCATTTGGAGCGTTCAGGGACGCTCGAAAATACGTACGTCGTTCTGACTTCGGACCATGGAGAGCTGTTTGAACGTGGCATCCGGGGCCATATCACCCCGGCTCTGTACGAGCCGGTCATACGAGTGCCACTGATCATCTCGCGTCCCGGGGAGAACCGGAGGCGGGATGTGGTGGAGCCGGTGAGCACCATTGATCTACTCCCCACAATGCTGCACTGGTTTGGCGAGCCGGCTCCGGATTGGTGTGAGGGGGAATTGCTGCCAGGCTTTGGCCCCCCCGCCGATCCTTCAAGCAGGGAAATCTTCGCGGTCGAGGCCAAGAGCAATCCGAAACGGGCCCCACTCGAAAAAGCGAGCGTCGCCCTTATTCACGGACGACACAAGCTTGTCTCGTACCAGGGTTCCGGATCTGAAACGCCGCGTTATGAACTCTATGATGTGGGAGATGATGCAGAAGAGCGCAATGAACTATCGAGCAGCCATCCCCCGCTCTTTAAGGAAATGAAGGGAAGACTTAGACATAAGCTTCGCGATGTCAATGCTCCATACACGGATTAGATCAATGCCACATCGTCTGCTGCTTGGCGCTGCCGGGTGGCGCGTCCCGCAGCCAAATGTTTAAGAGGCGAGCTCATATGCAGCTTTCACTCGTATATATCTTCGTCAGCGTTACCGGGGCCGCCATTGGCCAGGTCTTACTCAAGCAGGGAATGAAGTCACTGGGCCCTCTCACGCTGATGTGGAAAGAACTGCCCAGCCAACTGTTTGGAATGCTCACAAATCCGTTTGTGATCCTCGGATTGATCTTCTTCGTTGCGAGTACAGTGTTCTGGCTGAGCGCGTTATCACGGGTGGATCTCAGTTTTGCCTACCCATTCGCCAGCCTGAGCTACGTGTTGATGTTGTTCGCATCGTGGCAGTTCTTCGGAGAGGAAATCACCCCGTTGCGCCTGGTGGGGACGATCACGGTGGCCCTCGGCGTCATCCTCATTTCACGCACATAAGCGCATCGCAGCGTGAGCACCTTCACTTTTGGGATCCGCAGCAGCATGGTTACGCGGACTCATGTACTGACCAAAGACGGTTTTTTGATCCTGATCGGCCTGGTGGCGATGAGTCTAGGGCTCACGGTCGCGAGCGCCCAGGACCGGTTCAGCGGTCGGGGTGAACGGCCTCGGCGAATCGAGCAGTAGATCAATCGAAGCGATCATATATTCAAGTGCATCTTGCGGAGGCATAGTTGGCATATCTTCTTCAGCAGCTTCTGACCGAAAGTGCTGCACGACATCCCGATCACGAAGCCATCCGGTTTGAGAGCCGCGGACTTACCTATAGAGAGCTCGATCGAGTCACCAACCAGCTGGCCCGAACTCTTCGGTCTGCTGGCGTGAGACGAGGCGATCGAGTGGGTATCTGGCTCCACAAGTCTTTTGCTTCCGTCATCAGTGTTTTCGGAATCATGAAAGCCGGTGGTGTATATGTGCCGCTGGATCCGAGTGCTCCCATCAGACGACAGGCTTATATCTGCAGGAACTGCGAAGTGAGGCTCATCCTCACTTCACCTTCGATCCTTCCGACACTGAGCAAGATATGCGCGGACGATGCGCCGATCCAGACGGTTGTGGTGTTGGATGAAAAAGGGAGCCAAGCTCCAGTCGATATGCCGGAGGATGTCCGTCTGATTCCATGGGCCGAGGTGCAGGGAGAGGATGATACCCTCCCGGAAACGGAGGGCCTCATTGATACTGATCTGGCATACATCCTCTACACTTCCGGATCCACCGGCGATCCCAAGGGGGTGATGGTCACCCACCGCACGATCTTTACATTCATCAACTGGTGCCATCGAACTTTTGGCATAACAAAATCAGACAGAATTACGAGCCACGCTCCGCTCCACTTTGATCTATCAACTTTTGACATCTACGTGACCATCAAGGCGGGGGGTACGGTTGTGGTGGTGCCCGACAACCTTTCTATCTTCCCTTCTCGCCTTGTGGAACTCCTCCAAGACGAAGAAATTACTGTGACATATCTCGTCCCTTCGGTTCTTACCCTTATGGTCAACTACGGAAAATTGGACAAATACAGACTTGATTCTTTGAGGTTGGTGCTGTTCGCCGGCGAGGTGTTTCCGATAAAGTACCTCCGGCTGCTTGTGGAAAAAGTGCCTCATCCTTCTTACTTCAATCTATACGGCCCAACGGAGACAAATGTATGCACGTACTATCAAGTAAAACCCTCGGACCTGGCCCCTGAGCGAACCCAGCCCGTTCCCATTGGCAAGGCATGTGAAAACCTCGAAGTTTTTGCAGTCAATGAGGATCATGAACTTGTCAGAGGTCCTGGGCAAGAAGGTGAGTTGTGGGTTCGTGGCTCTGGAGTGGCTGCCGGGTACTGGGGGGATCCGGAGAAAACAGCGGACTCCTTTGTCCCCAACCCTTTCAAAGAGCATTTTCACGAAATGGTCTACCGGACGGGTGATATTGTGACGCTGGATGATGATGGCTCCAATTGGATTTTCCTCGGCCGACGTGACGGTATGGTCAAGAGCAGAGGCTACAGAATTGAGTTGGGCGAAATCGAGGCCGCGCTATATTCTCACGATCAGGTGAAGGAGGCTGCTGCTGTCGCAGTACCCGATGAGATTCTCGGCAATCGCATCAACGCTTACATCGTTCCACAGTCAGGCGGCGAGTTGACCATCCAGGAACTGGAAAGTCACTGTCTCCGGATCATTCCCCGTTACATGGTTCCGAATAAGTTTGATTTTTGGCAAAGGTTACCCAGGACATCCAACGGAAAAGTGGATCGGGCAGCATTAATGCGTCTATCACGTGCACACAGCGGTGACTGAACGCACCTGCGACCTGGTCCCGCCCTTCGGAAGGGAGCAAATTTCTTGAATATGGATCAACGAATAGAGGCATTCATCAGGGAGGAGTTGTTGCTCGGAAGGGGGGACGACGGAATTTCCGCGGACGAGTCGCTGATAAGCACAGGGATTCTCGATTCTCTTGCTCTGTTGCGCTTAATCCTGTTCCTGGAGGAAGAATTTGGCGTGACCATTGAAGATGGAGAGGTCCTGCCGGAGAACTTCGAGACGATTAGCTCCATGCGATCGTTCCTGAGAAAGAAGCGGGCGGCTGGCTGAGCCTTGCCAAATAGGGCATGCAGCTGGGGAACCACACTTACGGAGATGCTTTCTCCTGATCACCGAACGGCTTATCGGCAAACGTAAGGTGGATCCGTTCGCCCATTCGACTCCTGTATCGATCTGGCTGGGGGGGATGCCATGCAAAAGATAATCGATGGCCTATATGGTTTAGCACGTGCGGCTTGGCGGGTCGCGAGTTCCATCGTTCCGCTGCGTGTAAAGAATCACCTTTTCGAATATCCGATGGTCCGCCGCATTGGTGGATATCCAACAAAGCGGGATGCTCATTTCAAGACCTGGGAGGAAAAATACGAACGCTCGGGAGGATCCCTGGATCACCTGATTGAAAACTACCGCCGAAACATGATGGGGGCGGGGGCGATTTCAGATCTGTCCTTCTTTGATGACAAAATCGTGGTGGATGTCGGCAGCGGCCCCGCTTGCACACTCTGCTGGCTCCCCCGTGCTAAAGCGAGAATTGGCGTTGATCCTCTTTCGGATCGTTTTATGAGGCTTGGCATCGATCAGCACAATATGATCTATCTCAATTCTCCCGGTGAGAATATTCCCTTGCCGTCGGAATACGTCGATGTCGTGTTCTCGATGAACGCCCTGGACCATGTGGAGGATCCTGCCGCCGTGATGAAGGAAATTGATCGTATTCTCACACCTGGCGGAACATTCATCGGATCGATAGGTTTGAAGAACAATCCAACGTTTACGGAACCT
>CAZFCJ010000001.1:35911-68407 GCA_964517315.1 uncultured Anaerolineaceae bacterium
CCCGGCGGCACGAGCCTCTCGGACGAGCAGAGGGCCGAGCAGCGCGCCTTCCTGCTCCGGCGGGCGGCGGCGTGCGTGATCCCGGGCCTGCAGGCCGAGACGCTCGAGCGGCTTTCGCTCGGGAGCCTGCAGCAGCTGCACGGGTGGATCGCGGAATACAGCACGATTCGACCGAAAGGTCCTGATCCACGGGAATTCTACCGATACTTCTTTGAGGATCCACCGCCGGATTACCGGGCAGAAGAGATGATCTGGTGGTGTCGGTATCGTAAGCCAGCAAAATAAGGCTCGATGAGAGCTGCCCCTGCAAGAATAATCACTGCTAGCTCATGATCAAATCCACAACGATGATTCGAAGTAGGTATATGGATTTTTCCTGGACCGAAGAACAAGAGAAGTTCAAAGCCGCTGTGATTGAGTTCGCAAAGGCGGAGCTGAATGACGGTGTCTTGGAACGCGATCGCACATCGGAGTTTTCCCGCGAAAGTTGGGAGGCCTGTGCCCGGTTTGGAATTCTAGGGTTGCCCCTTGCAAAGGAATATGGGGGAATGGCCGCCGACATTATAACGACCATGTATGTGATGGAAGGGCTTGGCTACGGATGTCGGGATCATGGGTTGGTCTTCATGCTCAATGCTCAAATGTGGAGTGTGCAGCATCCATTAACTAAATTTGGCACCGAGGAACAGAAGGTTCGTTTTCTCCCGAAGCTTTGCCGAGGCGAAATCATTGGAGCTCATGCTATGAGCGAGCCGGACTCGGGATCCGATGCCTTCAGCCTGAAGACTCGAGCCGTGCGGACAGAGGACGGTTATGTTCTCAACGGAACGAAGATGTTCGTTACCGGGGCACCGGTGTGCGATCTGGCGGTCGTATTTGCCACCGAGGATCCGGAACTCGGCAAGTTTGGGATCACGGCGTTCTTGGTGGAGAGGGGCATCCCGGGATTCAAAGTAAGCAAAGATATCGAGAAAATGGGTCTGAGGACAGCCCCAATGGGGGAGGTCATCCTCGAGGATTGTTTTGTACCCGAGAGCCATCGATTGGGTCCAAGACGAGGTGGCGCGGCCGTATTCAACAGCTCGATGGAATGGGAGCGAAGCTGCATACTCGCGAGCCAAGTGGGAGCCATGGAGCGACAACTTGAGGAAGTCATTCAGTATGCACAGACCCGTAAGCAGTTCAACCAGCCCATTGGGAAGTTTCAATCGGTCGCCAATCGTGTGGCCGCCATGAAGGTTCGGCTGGAAACCTCCCGCCTGCTTCTCTACAAGGTGGCGTGGCTTAAGAAAATGGGCAAGCACGCTGCGATGGAAGCCGCCCTCGCAAAGCTATATTTGAGCGAGAGCTTTCTTCAATCCAGCTTAGATGCTCTCAAAACCTATGGGGGTTACGGGTACACGACGGAGTTTGAAGTCGAGCGCGATCTTCGCGATGCGGTGGGTGGGACTCTCTACTCGGGGACGTCGGACATCCAGCGGGTCATTATCGCCCGTTTGCTCGGCCTTTAGGATAAGAACTTCCTGGTGGTCAGACGTCTCTTGTGGCTCAATGGTTTGGCGGTGGTTGGGGTGGCATTGCATCATGCCTCTGGCTATGGATTCCGCGCCATGTTCTTCTGGACGGATCGGTATATGGATGTCTCGGTCCCCAATTATGAATTGGCCGGGAGTTTGGCGTTCTACGCCAATGTGTTTATCCAACAAGTTGACTCTTTTGCTCTTCCCGCGTTCATGTTTGTATCAGGTGTCTTCGTTGCATTCATGGCCGGTTCAAGTGGCGAGTCGCAAAATTGGGTAGCTGTGGGTTCACGGATCAAAAATCTGTTCATACCCTTTCTTCTGTGGACAGCCTTGTTCTTTATCCTATTGCAGCGACGTCTGCCCAGTTCATTTGAAGATATTGTCACTCGATATTACTACATTGTCTTGCTAGCACAGTGCTACGCGATTTCCCCCCTACTGGTGACGTTGGCGAGGAGGAATTGGCAGGTTTTGCTTCTCGTTTCGGCTTCTGTTGAACTGGTCATTTCGAGCCTACCCTACTTTCAAACTCTTGGAATTCCAATCCCAGGACTTGAAACATTGATTGGCATTACACCCAAGTGGTTACTCCCCAATCTACTATTTTGGTACGTTGCGGGCATCGTCGCGGGTATTCATCGCGAAGATCTCCGGTCGCGCTTAGTACTGCGCAGAAACAAGCTTGCGTTCGCCCTTCTTGCACTGATTCCCTTAATGATGGTCGAATATCTTCTGGTCGAATCTTGGGTTGATGCGCCCTGGTTGGGACCGTATTTTGGTGGAGTGTTGAGAACTTTTTACGGGGGCGTGCTGATCCTATTCTTCTTGGCAGTTGACCAAGAGAGAATCCCCTTCCATCGTGGTCTGGGCCTACTGGGGACTCGATCTTTGGGGATCTACCTGGCTCACAGTCCTGTGATGTACCTGGTCGCTGTGGCAATGTATCGTGCTACGCCCAATGTGTTAGCTCACCAATGGCTTTACCAGGGTATCCTGATTGTCTTCGGTCTTGGAATTCCGATCTTGATCATGGAGGCGATCAAGCGCACACCGTCCCGTCGATATTATCGATATTTGTTCGGCTAGTCTCCAACGATATCCGGTCATTCCAATATCGGTGTATGGAACGTCCTGGAGCTCGGCTTTTCGAGGCCGACAATTACGCGTTCGACTCATCTGGAAATGAATCAAGCTTGCATGGATGGATCAGCTAGAAATAGCCTTCTCGATAAAAGGACGAAGCCGCTCATGGCCATCTTGAGGCCCTTCAAACGAGGTATTCTGTTGAGTTTAATGGCGGCACTTGCGCTGGCCCCCTTTGTTGGGGCGGTGGACGGTGAGGCTCAAGAGCGCGGCGAGATGTGGCCAGACCCGGTCCAGCTTTCCAGTCCGCGGGGGAGCGCTGGCGAAGCGTATATGGTCCCGGATGCCTACGGTGGTTTGAATGTCTTCTGGGCGGAATGGATTTTTGATTCGAATCGGTCTCTGATTTACTACTCCCGCTTTGATGGGACAACCTGGACTGAACCCATTGATATTTACGCATCGTGGGAGGCAACGGAGATCAGCTCTATTGCTGTTGCGATCGACCATGTGGATAACCTTCATCTAATCTGGTCGGAGGGCCCGTCCGGTCCAGTTTTCCACTCTAAGGCCCCTTTAAAAGATGCGGGAGATGCCAGAAGTTGGTCCGATCCGCGAAGTCTTGGAATACCGGCCAAGGCGATCGAGTTGGAAATCGATGGGTCAGGGACAGCTCACGCGGTGTATATCGTCACCGAAGGCGAGTTCCCAGGCGTGTACCATATCCAGACTCATGTATCCGGCCGGATGTGGAGTTATCCGCAGCGGGTTGATGACGACATACCCTCTGCGGCCGTGCCGGACAGCCTAGATCTCACGATGGATCATCGCGGTGGGTTGCACGCTGTTTGGTCGTATGTCGACGCGGGGGGCGACACGCTGTTTGGTCGCTCGGTTCGGTATTCACAAAAGCTAGCGGGCTCTACCGAATGGGGTTTCCACCAGTCCATCGACGGCGTCGGGTTTCAGGAAGAATATCTTCGCTCCCCTCGGCCGAAGATCGCGGTCACCAAAGACATGGTTCACGTCATATGGGGGGCGACTCACAATCGAGAACCTGGTATAGCCTCAATAAACCGCTACCAACGTTTTTCGGAAAATCTTGGCATAAGTTGGGGGGAGGCGACGCCAATTCTGGGAGATTTGGTGGGCCAGGCCGGCGGTGATGGGGTCGCCATCGACGGATCGGATCGCTTACACTTCGCAAGTCAACTCCGGTGGCCCCAGGCTATCTACCATGTCACTTGGGCGGAGGGGACGTGGGGTGAACCCCAGATTGCGTATGAGATTCGCGACGCTTCAACCGAAGAAGTAGGCGATCGGGTGCACGCCCACTTCGTTCGTATTGGCGTGATCCAGGGGAACGTGCTGGTTCTGATATTTAGAACTGCGAGGGAGGCCCCGCAGGGCGTGCTGTATGCAACGACGCTGGAGATGGAAGGTGTTGTACATTTGGAACCTCAGGAATTGGGGAAAGGGGGAGAAATGCCGGGCCAGCCGACGCCTTCGGAACAGCCAACTCGAGACGCTGCGGAGGTCGTCATTGCCACGCCGGTGGAGACTGAGGTTTCTCTTGATGAGCCATCCGATCCGGGAACGGCCCCATCAAATGACTTGGGGTTCGTCTGGCTCAGCATCATTCCAGTGCTCCTGCTTGTGGGGGGCGTGTTGATGTATCAGCGAATAGCTCATCGTCCTTGACGGTTCCTCGACAATTCTGCCATGTGGGCGCGGTTGAAGCAGTTCACCCAATCGTGGGAAAAAGATACTAAGTATGAGTGATAAGACTGTGGGTAAATCGGGTTTCCTCTCTTGGTTGTCCCGAGGTGATGTGAAGTTGAGTGAAGACTCGCACCATATACGGATTGAGCCTTCAAGCGGATGGTCTCCGCTGAATCTGAGGGATTTAATTGAGTATCGAGATTTGCTTTACTTCTTCGCCTGGCGAGACATCAAGATCCGGTACAAGCAAACCGTGCTGGGTGCATCCTGGGCGATTATTCAACCGTTTTTCACAATGGTGGTCTTCAGCATCTTCTTTGGTCGACTGGCGCAGGTGCCGTCTGATGACCTTCCCTATCCGATTTTCAGCTATGCTGCGCTGGTGCCATGGTCCTTTTTTGCGAATGCAGTGACACAGGGCTCCAATACGTTGGTGAGCGGCCGCGAGATGGTCAAGAAGATTTACTTTCCAAGGATTACGTTGCCGATTGCGACGGTTCTCTCCAGTGTGATCGATTTTCTGCTGGCGTTTATTGTGCTTATTGGGATGATGTTCTTCTATGGATTGTTCCCAACCAAGAATGTTGTTTGGCTGCCTTTTTTCCTGCTGTTGGCACTTATAACCTCCCTCGGCGTGGCGTTATGGCTGTCAGCAATGAATGTGCAGTTTCGCGACGTACGCCATGCGACGCCATTTTTGGTCCAGGCTTGGTTATTCAGTACGCCGATTGCATATTCGAGCAGTATGCTTGATGGTGTCTGGAGGACGTTGTACGGGCTGAATCCGATGGCGGGTGTTGTGGAAGGGTTTCGGTGGGCATTGTTGGGGACCTCTTCCGCCCCAGGCCCGATGATCATCGTCTCCGCCATTGCCGCGATTGCTATCTTGGTGAGTGGTGCATTTTACTTCCGCCGGATGGAAAGGACGTTCGCCGATATCATATGACGACGGACAAACCAGTTATCCAGTTAGAAGATATTGGAAAGAAGTACCAGATCGGAGCTCGCCAAGAGCAATATGACCGGCTTGGTGAGCAGCTGGTAGCGGCGCTTCGTGGACCCGTCCGCCGGGCAGCAGGATTGTTTCGTGGTCGAGCCTCTTCTGCCGCCGAGCTTGAAGATTCGATTTGGGCTCTGCGGAACATTTCCTTCGAGGTGATGCGTGGAGAAGTTGTGGGGGTCATTGGCCGCAATGGGGCCGGAAAGAGCACACTGCTGAAGATCCTTTCCCGCATCACTGAGCCCACCGAAGGATATGCTGATATTTACGGACGGGTAGGCTCCTTACTCGAGGTTGGCACGGGGTTTCATCCCGAATTGACTGGCCGGGAAAACATACATTTAAACGGCGCGATTTTAGGGATGAGCAAGGATGAGATCCAGGATCGCTTTGATCAAATCGTTGACTTTTCGGAGATATCTAACTTTATCGATACCCCGGTAAAGCACTATTCGAGCGGGATGTATGTTCGCCTGGCCTTTTCCGTGGCTGCTCATTTGGAACCGGAAATTCTCCTGATCGATGAAGTCCTGGCAGTCGGGGATATCGCCTTTCAGAAGAAGTGCTTGGGGAAAATGGGTGCCGTGGCTGAAGAGGGACGGACGGTCCTATTCGTGAGTCACAATATGGGGCTTATTCAGTCTTTGTGCGAACGGGGCATTCTGATTGAAGGTGGAAGGATCATGGCCGATGGAGATGTTTCAGATGTTGTGGCCAGGTATCTTCGTCTCATGGAAAAGCATTCCTCTGAAGATTTGGAGAAGCGGGAGGATCGGCGGGGTGTGGGAGCCGTAAGATCCATCGACGTAGGCGTACTTGATACCGCCAACGGTACTACATCCATACTCCGCTCAGGCTCACCTGCACAGTTTTCTGTAACGGTAAGTGGCAGAGTGCCCGATATGGATTGTTCATTCGCAATCTACGATCATCTAGGCCAGCCCATTACCGCCTTTAAGAGCAGCATGGAGAGCCCCCAAGATGTTGAAACTACCGAGAATGGTACTCAGTCCACTTTTGTCTGCGAAGTGGATGAGTTGCTGCTCTTGCCCGGGCGCTACCGGCTGGACGTATCAATCATGGGTGACGACCGTCTACAGGATTTCCTGCAGGCCGCGCTCCTTTTTGATGTGGTGGACGGCAAAATCTCAGGTCGGCCGGCACGCGAAGGGGGGCGACGAGATGGCCGGTTTCGGGTTTCGATCCCCCACCGTTGGACGAGGCCCCCGCGTCGTTCCTCCTAAAGGCTCGAATGAAGCTGCAAATCGTTTCTGTCCCGCCGACATTAGATCGTCCCGCTCATGCGCCTACTCTTATATCGAGCGAGGTTCGACAATAGGTTGCGTTTAATCTGCAGCGAGTTTCCGTATATGGTCTCAAAACTTCAGGAATCGTCATGGGTGGATTAGAGGATCGGCGACCCATCTTCGTGGGGGGAACCGGCAGAAGCGGTACGACAATTTTCTATCGTGGCTTGGGCCGGCATTCGAAGATTCACGTGTTTCCAAACGAAATGCGGTTCCTCATCGACCCGGGGGGCCTCATAGACTTGGTGGACTCGTGTACAAGTCGTTATTCGCCGGCCCGTGCCAGGGATGCGCTTCAGGATTTTGAGACTCTCATGCGCCTCTATCTGACGGTTCCGGAACGCCCCCCGTATCGCGGATTCGATTTAGCCAATTGGTTGGGCGGGGAATATTACTGGGAGCGGTTGAATCGATTTTGCGCGGAGTTCTCTCAGTTTCAGTTTGAGGGTATCGCGTGGCAAATTGAGGCTCAACACGAGGGGCGATTGGTTGAATGGGCGAAAACATTCCGAAAATGGTATCGGTCATTGCTGGGATTGAATCCCACCCCCTTTCGGTTAACGCTTCCACGCGACCGGCTGAAAGTCGTCAAGGCATTTGTGAGGAGAGAAGAGGCGATTGAGCTCGCTGCCGAATTCGTGGATGACTTGTTCGGGCAAGCGGCTAGAGCCCATGACAAATGCATATGGTGCGAGAAAACCCCGCACAACATCTTCTATCTACATTTCCTATGGGAGCTGTTTCCTGAGAGTGTATTTGTTCACATTAAGCGCGACCCTCGTGGAGTGGTTCACTCGATGATGAAGCCTTCGTGGAGCCGCAGCCCCAAGGACATCGAGGGCGTTTGCCTGCTTCTGAAGAACATGTATGAGCGCTGGTTTCAAATTCGCCGCAATATCGCTTTCAAAGATCACAGCTATGTGGAACTGAAGATCGAGGACGTCGCAATGGATCCTTCGGCGGCGTTCGGGCATGTTGCTCAAAAGGCTGGGCTGGACAATTCATTCCAAAACCTCCCTCATCTTAGTCTCGACAGGCTTAATGAGTGGCAGACCGAGATGCCAAAGGACGAGCTGAGAAGATTCGTTCAGACCATGGGGGATTACATCGAGGGCATGGGTTATCAAATCTGACTGGCAAAGAGCAAAAGGAAATGATGGCGAGTATTCATGTTTGCGGACGGCAAGTATGCTCCGGGAGGGCCCTTCCAATCGTGACACCTGGCGATGGCTCCATGAGGTTCCAGCGTACTCTTCGGGGCTGGAATCGAATGCCACTTACTCTCTCTCGATCGACCCATGACTAATGCCGCGCATACCCTCTTCCGGAAGACTAAACGAGCCCTGCAACTTGCCCTTTCGGGCCAGTGGGGCGAGGCGGCTGAACGACTCCGTTCCAATCTCCCGGACCGTTTCTGGCTTGTAGCCGAAGTCTATCGACTGGTGCGCGATGGATGGCTGTCCTTGCGATACGGCGGACGTCTAAACCGCGGGTCGACGATCCCGAGGGCATCTGATGGGAATTTCTCCATCCATCATGCCGCGTGGGGTGCGCGCCGGAAAAATGTGATCTGGGTCATGCTTGATGCTCTGCGCCAGGATATCTTTGCCGAGTATCTTCGCCGCGGGGGATTCGCTCAGCTTGAACCGTCTGCCCACTTTACTCGGGCCTTCGTGCAAGGCAGCTGGACCTACCCCTCCGTGTTTTCATTCCTGACGGGGCTCTACCCTTTCAACTGTGGGGTTTCAAGGATTCACTTTCAGGATGGAATCCCGCTATCGCAATGCGGCGACTTCGACGACGCGGCCCCGACGATTTTCAAGCTGCTCCGTCCACACGGATACCGGGTTGGCAGCATTCTTGATGGATGGGGTTTCACGGTGCGTACGACCGCAGGCCAGTCCCATCGTGAGGATCGGTATTTCGAGGATGAATGGGGATGGTTCCATGGTCAGGGCCAACGCTTCCTCAGCTTGGAGGAGCAACGACAAGCGAGCGAATCCTTTGTGGAGGAGCATGCCGGAAGGGCGCCGTTTGTGCTGTTCGTCCGTAGTCTTTACACTCACTCGCCGTATCGTGAGATTTTTCCGAACCCCGAATATGTAAACCAACTGAGCCGTCTGGGCCTGAGATTCAGGATGGTAGAAGGATTTATCCATGGGCTACGTCGCTTCGAAGACCAGTATCTGCAGCCACTGCTCGAAGCTCTCCGCCGAAAGGGCGTGGAAGAAGATACGATCATCATCCTCTGCTCCGATCATGGCGAGATGCTCTGGGATCTTGAGCGTGATCTGCGGCGCGCTGGAACCGATGATGATGACGAAAAGTGGCGGCATCAACTGGAACCCTATAACGCTTTGATCCATGTGCCCCTGCTCATATCGGGCGCCGGCATGCAAGGCAGGTACACAAGTCGGTTTCGGCTTATCGACCTCGTCCCGACGCTGCTTGATGTTATGGGGATCGACTTCGAAACTGAGGGCTTCGACGGTCGTTCACTGCGGCGGGAAGTTCCTCGGCCGATCTATGCCGATTCGGCGGGCTATGGCTATGGTGGAGTTGCCTTTCAGCTCGACGGCTCGAAGTTGCTCGCCTCAAGTCGCCTCGGTGCGACGGCGTACGCTCTTGAGGATGGAGAATACGAACGACTTACCAAGCGCCGGCCTGCCACGATTGAAATCGAGGGGTTCAGAAAATTCCATGCGGAACAACGGCGGTCCGATGTGCCGGCCGACGCCGAGGTCCAACATACAGAGATCCTGGAACGAAGGTTGCGGGATCTTGGCTACCTTGAGTGAATCTTTTCGGGGGATGCCATGCTCAAAGTTTCATCCGCGGGCCAGGGTGGCCGGCGGATCTGGCTGAGACTAGCGCGGTCCCGTCGTTTGAGCTTGTTGACGCTCGGCGCAATCGGAACCGAACCTTAGAAGCCTGCCGCTTCATGGTTGGCTTTGCAAGCATCACGAACGCTCGTAAGCTCGTGACCCCGAGGGTCTCCGCTTTGTCACATGTCGGATTCAAGGCGTATCCTCGATCAGGTGTGGTCCAGACCGGTGAGCCTGGCGTCACCATGCGTGATGCGCTTTGCCCCTCAAGCGGGCGCTCATTCCGGGTTCTAGCTGTTCCGAGACCGGCTAAAAGCAGCGAGCGGACTCACTTCCGCTACTCTGACACCGAATTGCGACCCCATTCTGGAGTTTTGTCAAATCAGTTGGAACCACGCCCATGACTTCGTCCTCATCGAATATAGAACGAAGTACGCTCTTGGCTCGGGATGTTCGGAAATATATCGGATACTTCTTGGAGAGTAAGGGGTTCACTCGCGATTTGGAGCCCCCAGATGTCTCCGAAGTTGCCGTTCGAGCGGCAAGATCGATACGTGGAATAGACGGACCGCCTGCCATTTTCCTGCACGGCATTATGCCGAGGTCCGGCACGGTATATCTCGGCCAGCTTCTGAGGCTGCATCCCGATATCCATGCCTATCCTCACCAACTTTGGGAGTTGCCCACGGTGACCCTGTCACCTGAGCTGATCCGACTGGGCAAACGCTTTTTACTGGAGTACAAGCCCAATATCGGACGGGTTGGCGAGGGGGATTTTCTGCCAATATTCGGAGCTGCTCTGCTGGGGTTCCTTCGGGAGGGAGCGCCTGCTGACCGCCGTGTTCTGGCGAAATTCCCCTCCGTGCAATACATCACTCATTTTTTCTCGATGTTTCCCCATGAGAAGGTCGTGCTCCTGGTTCGCGACGGTCGTGACGTCGTGCATTCAACTTTGCGAACTTGGCCCAAACTCAATTTTGTGCAGGTCTGTCTGCGATGGAGGCGGAGCGCGCAAGCCGTTCTGAAGGCGATTGACCTTTTTGAAGAATGTCACCCATCAGATTACCTACTCACCCGGTTCGAGGACGTGGTGGCGAATCCGGCGAATTTCGTGAAGGGCTTCTGCGCCCATTTTTCGCTCGATCCCGACGGATTTCCCTATGAGGACATTGGCGACATTAAGGTGATCGGGTCATCGAAACTCACCGATCCTGGTGAGGATGTGACCTGGCGTTGGGTCCCCAAGCCTGACGGGTTTAAGCCAACCGCGTATTGGCGTGATTGGCCCCGGAGCCGCAAGATGCTGTTTAAGCTCATCGCCGGCCGTCCATTAATCGACCTCGGTTACTGTGAGGATCTCGACTGGTGAAAATGCAGAGGAGGATTTCCCCTCTCTCAGTGGTGATCGGTCTTTCGGTCATCTTGCGGGTTGCCGCGAGTCTCTATTTGGGTGATCACGTGGAGGCTTTACCCGGCACAGCCGATCAGGTCTCCTACCATGCGTTGGCACTGCGGGTCCTGGAGGGGCATGGCTTTACCTTTGCTGAGAACTGGTGGCCAGCGACTGAGGCGGGCGAGCCCACCGCGCATTGGAGCTATCTCTATACGCTCTACCTGGTCGTGATTTACTGGGTATTCGGGCCCCACCCGCTGGCCGCGCGCCTCATTCAAGCCGTCGCCGTCGGAATCGCCCATCCGCTTTTGGCCTACAAGATTGCCGAGTTGGTGCAGCCGCGCCAAACTGACGAGGATCCTATGTTCGCGGATGGATCATCGTCCACACCGCTCTCTGTCCTATCCAAATGGTGGGCCCATCTCAACGGTGGCGATCTGAGCATTCCGCTTCTCGCTGCGGCCCTCACCGCGGTGTACGCGTATTTCGTCTATTATGCGGGAACGCTCATGACGGAACCCTTCTTCATAACGGCCGTCTTGACCACAGTCTATCTGACCCTTCGGCTGGGGAGGGCCAGCACTGCGAATAGGGGGGGGTCAACGGGACTGGCCCTTGGTCTTGCCATGGCAACTGCAGTCCTCTTGAGACAGCTGTTCTTGCTCATCGTTCCACTGGTCCTTGTCTGGCTCGCTGTGGTCGTCTACAGAGCACACAATTCCATCCGAACCATCGTGGCCCCAACGGTCGTCTCGCTCGCGGTCCTTTGTCTGGCGATCATTCCGGCGACTTTATTCAACTATGGGCGTTTTGACCGATTTCTCCTGCTGAACACCAACGCCGGTTTTGCTTTTTACCTGAGCAATCATCCCGTTTATGGCACTCAGTTTGTTCCAGCTTCGGACATGGATCAGGGTTACCATGCGATGATCCCCGATCAGTTGAGATCGCTGAACGAGGCAGAACTCGACGCCGAGCTCTTGGAGCGAGGCCTGCAGTTCGTGATCGAAGATCCCGTCCGCTACGTCCGTCTCAGCATGAGCCGAATTCCGCTGTACTTCGAGTTCCTTCCCGATCCGGATTCATCCACGCTGAGTAATGCGGCTCGGCTAAGCTCGTTTGGGCTCTTTCTCCCATTCATGATTCTCGGGTTGGTCAGTGGATTTGTGCGCGACCGAGGTCGAGGGGTCTCCCCGACGGGGTTCCCTCGCTCGGGACTCGGATTGCTCTATCTCTTCATCTTGAGCTACAGCGGAATTCATATCCTCTCGTGGGTTCAAATCCGATACCGTCTCCCGGTCGATGCGATTTTGATCGTTTTTGCCGCTTTTGGATTGCATTTAACCGTTCGGGGTTTGGTCGATCTACTCGTTGAGAAGCATCCGTTCACCCAGCGAAGCCTCCATCGAACGTAATCCATAGGAATACGATCTGAAGGTCATTTCGTCAACCGCAGATCTTGCCGAGCCTCCAATTCAGCGCTGACCGGGGTCGCGCGCGAGGGAAAAGGGGGCAGCGCTGTACCTCCACCGGGAGACGCGCGAGTGTTCCCCCCTTCGTTCGTAGTGTGTGGACGTCCTCTCGAGAGGTTGAAATCCGTGATGTCCCTCTGGCAGTCGGCTTCTGCGACCGAATCGGTGCCGGATTTGCTGACCTCCGAAGTCCACATATGGCGGTCCAGAGTGGACCTCCCCCACCGTCAAGTTCAGGCGCTCAGCAGCGTTCTATCCCGGGAGGAGAAATCGAAAGCCCATCGATTTGTGTTCGATCGTGACCGGGCCAGATACATCGTTAGCCACGGGGTTCTGAGGCAGGTCCTGAGCGGGTACTTGAGCGTTGAGCCCCATCAGCTCACATTCCGGGCTCGGGAAGCGGGGAGACCGGAGTTGTCGGGTGAGTTTGAAGGAAGCGCTGTGCGATTTAACCTTTCGCATTCCCGCAATATGGCGCTACTTGCCTTTACACGTGTCCTCGAGGTTGGCGTTGACATTGAATTTATGGCCCCCCTGCCAAATGTCGAAGCGTTGGCGGCAAAACATTTTTCTGAGAAGGAACTCAAAAGACTCAGGAGCTCTCCACGGCAACAAAAGATGGAGGTCTTCTACTCTTGCTGGACCCGGAGAGAAGCCTGCCTCAAAGCCTCCGGCGATGGCTTTAGGGTGCCCATGAAAACAGTTGAAGTGTTCTCGGCTCCGAAAGACACGCTTGGATCGGTCCCTGCCGACAATGATCCTAACGAACTGAAGCTCTTCAAGCTGGTGACGCTGTATCCAGAGGCGAATTACATCAGCGCGATCGCTGCGGAAGGGCGGGGGTGGGACCTAAGACTGTTCGATTACCGGGCAGGAATATGAAACGGCCGGAGACGAAGATCGTCGCCCATGATGTGACAAAAACCTTCGGCCGAGAACAAGCTGGGGTTCGCGCCTTGGACGAATTCAGTTTGGAAGTCATGAGCGGCGAATTCGTCTGCCTCACTGGCCCGAGCGGTTGCGGCAAGACGACGTTTCTTCGAATTCTTGGTGGACTTGCCGAGCAAACCAGCGGTGACGTGACCATTCGTCGAAATGGGAACTACCGGACTCCGCTGACTGCGATCGTTTTCCAAGAGTACGCAAATTTCCCATGGAGAACGGTACTGGATAATGTCGCTTTCGGGCTGGAGATGCAGGGCGTGCCGGAGAATGATCGGGAAGCGGTGGCGTATCGCTATATTCAAAAGGTTGGACTGAGTGAATTTACCGATCGATATCCCCACGAACTGTCGGGGGGTATGAAGCAGCGGGTGGCCATTGCTCGAGCCCTAACCACGGACCCCGAAATCCTTCTCATGGATGAGCCCTTCGGTGCACTGGACGCGCAGACCCGCACCATCCTGCAAGAAGAACTGCTGAAAGTGTGGGAGGAAGAGCGGAAAACGGTCATCTTTGTCACCCACAGCATTGAAGAGGCCATTCTTCTCGGGGATCGGGTGGTTGTCATGACCGCACGGCCGGGGACAAAGCGATGCGAATTCGGGGTCGATTTTGACCGCCCCCGCTCGCTTGAGATTCGTCGCTCGCGGGCATTCGGCGAGCTGTTTTACGAGATATGGCAGGTGCTGTCGGAGGAGGTGAAGTGGTCCATGGTGTTCTCGGCATGAGCCTCCGCGAGCGGGCAATCATCACAGATCGAATACGACCCCTGGCAATTCGTTTGATCTCTCCGTTCATTGTTCTCCTGTTGTGGGAGATCATGGTCCGAGTGAACTTGCTCGATTATCGATTTTTTCCGGCGCCGTCGTCGGTTGTTCTCACCTTCATCGAGCTGACGCTCAGCGGGGAGATGCTTCTACATGTCCAGGCCAGCCTACAGCGTCTCTTCTTTGGCTTTCTGATCGGTTCAGCCCTCGGGCTATTCATTGGATTGGCAATGGGGTGGTCTGAGTTCGCGGACCAGCTTATTGATCCGTTGATCGCAGTCTTTTATCCGATCCCCAAACTCGCCCTGTTGCCGTTGATCTTGATCATATTTGGGATTGGAGAAGCCTCGAAGATCGCGATCGTATCGACCGCTGTATTTTTCACGGTGGTCATTAACACTGCGGCTGCGGTGAGGACGATCGAACCGGTCGTTCTCGACGCTGCGCGCAGCTATGGCGCAAAAGGGGTTGACATGTTTCTCAAGGTCGTCATCCCAGCCGCGCTGCCAACGATCTTCACCGGACTGCGTTTGGGCCTGGGCCTCGGGCTCGTCGTGATCATTGCGGCTGAGTTCGTGGCTTCGGATCAAGGGTTGGGGTACTTGGTTTGGCTTTCGTGGGGGTCGTTGTCCACCAGCAAGATGTATGCGGGATTGATCACAATCGGTCTTGTGGGCCTGGTCACAACCTATGCTTTGGAGTGGATCGCTGATCGCTCGACCCCCTGGAATGTTGAAAAACAGGAGCAGCGAAGGCAATCGGTCGAGACAGCACGGCCAAGACGGTTCCAGCCACTTAAGCACTTGAAGCGGATCCCGAAGATTTTTGGCTCGTATTCAAGGCATTATCTGTACGAATTCACAAGTGTTCCTGGGGCTTCTCGGTCGCGGCCGCCAGGAGAAGACATTTGGTTTGAAATAATCAACGAGTCAAACGTTGAATTGATCCAAGAATGGAAAGGTTGGTGGCGAGCTCGTAGCTTCCGCAAGAACCTGGCCCGGAAAATGACGGGCGTTTATGCCTTGTCGCATGGACGTGTCGTCGGATACGTGTGGGGGATGGTGAAAAAGGGGAACCGAGTGGTCTGTTGCTCAAGTCTGCCCATTGAGGTTGGGGATGGAGTCATCCGACAGACTGAAGTCAGGAAGGAATACCAACAGCCGGACTTGGGGATCTGGTTACGTGAAGTTCTCTTGAAACACCTCAGCGAAAATGATGCTGAGGCACAGGCGAGGCCCATATACGAAGCTGTTCGGGTTGAGAACACGCCCGTGCAGAAGCTTCTCGAGCGGCTGGGATCGGATCGGTCCAAGCAGTTCCATCTATTCAGGCTGTCCCCTTGGATCTTCCTCTACCGCTCCTGGCAGCTGGAGGGGGAGGACAAGCGGATCGCAGGTTCAGGCAAATGGCAACTGACGGTCAAGGTTCCAGGGCTGGTTTTTGATCCATTGATCCAGAGGATTGTCGGACGAAAGATCTCCAGCGCCGATAAGGCTTGGGAATTGTCCTAAGGGCATGATCGCGCCTCGTCTTGCCCGTACCGATAATGGTGGGTCCGGGGGTGAGGGCCATTCGGACCGGGCTGAGCGTATCAAGGGAAAGAAATCTGAGTCCTGTATGGAAGCAGCCATTTCAGAAATCATCGCCCACGCGCTGGTAGATGCCGGGACGGACGTGGTCACGCATGTGCCCGGATACGGGGCAAACCAGATCTTTGACGCCTACTGTCGATTGGCTTCCCAACAATGTCCTGTGTCCTTCAATGAAGAAGTGGCCTATTCTGTCGCTCACGGTGCAGGGATGGTTGGGGCCAGGGCGGCGACCATTATCAAGGCGCACGGCCTCGCAAAGGCCGGAAACAGTGTCGTAGATTCGTTGTTCGCCGGAACGACCGCCGGGTTTGTAAATATCATCGTTGAGGATGAGACCGGAGGCCATTCCGACTCCATCTTTGACACCCAAGCTTTCCTCACCGGTGTGGGTATTCCTTTCATCAGGGCAGGTGGGAAAGGTGCTTATGATGGCCTGATAATGGCCTTTGAAGAATCCGAGGCCCTTTCCCTACCGTACGTGTTCCTGATAGAGGCAAATCTTGTAGATCAGGTGGCCGATTTCTCGCGGACAGGAACCCCGCCGAAATCAGAGAGCTATCTCCGGGATATCACAAGGTATTTTCTGCAGCCTGTCTTCGGAGCCTACCAGCGACAGGTCTACGAGGCCAAGATGCAAGGTGAGGATTGGCGCCACGTTCCACAACCGACAGTCCCCAACATTCCCGACGACTTGCCCGAGGACTGGCGGAGCAAGATGAGGCCCTATCGTGGGTTCTTCGACGTGTTCCGGGCGTTCCGTGGAGAGATCGTGACCGGTGAACCGGGCATCTCTCACCTATTCGCCTTTCCGCCGTACGACTGTCTTGACCTGTCCACTTATATGGGCGGGAGTGTTCCGCTGGCGGTGGGAGCCTGCCTCGCTGGTTACGAGGATGTGTGGGCCCTCACGGGAGACTTCTCCTTTCTCGCCGCCGGCCACCTCGGGGTTGCAGAAGTCATGCAGCGTCGACTCCCGACGAACATCGTTATTTTCCTCAATGGGAAGGCTGGAGCAACGGGTGGCCAGTCGATCCCAATGAGCGTGTGGGAACGAATGATGGCCGGGTATTCGCCGTACGTTCGGAGGGTGGCTGCTCCTCAGAACAAGGAAGAAATTCATGCTGTTCTGGCGGAAGTGAAGAACTCCGAAGATTTGTCCATCGTCGTTCTAGATTATCGGAATTGCTGAACCTTAGGCGCATCTACCTTCGAAGAGATGCCCCTCTTTTACGCCAATCCACGAGGATCAACCGGATATTTCAGATTGAGGAGAGTCCGATGAAGAAGAAAATCTTCGCGATAATCTTGGTCGTTTCTGTACTCTTGGGCGCTTGCGCTCCTCAGTCGGCCGCTGAGCCGACTGCTGAGCCGACGCCCGTACCGGAAACCGAGCAGGAACAGGTCGATCTGGGGACCATCAAGGTGGGTTACATTCCCATTTTGGGCTTTGTTCCGTTTTTCGTGGCCCAGGAGCGAGGGTATTTCGCTGATGAAGGCCTCGAGGTTGAGTTGCAGACTTTCCGAACCGGAGACGACATGATAGCACCATTGGGGTTGGGTCAGCTGGATGTGGGCGGTGGTGAAACGGGCCCTGCGCTATTCAACGCCATCGACCAGGACCTCGACGTGCAAGTTGTCGGGGCGCTGGCGGCCCAGCCGGAAGGACGGGGCGCCGTCCCTCTGCTCGTCCGCAGGGACTTGCTGGAGTCGGGGGAAGTGCAGGATGTGTCCGATTTGGCCGGCAGGAAGATCGCCCTCAATGTTGAACGCGGAATGGCTGAGTATTTGCTGGCGAAAGCTCTGGAAAGCGCTGGACTGACGGTTGATGATGTCGAAATGGTCACCATTCCGTTCCCGGAGGTGCCTCAGGCGCTGGCCAACGCCGCTGTGGATGCAGCGATTCTCCCCCATCCCCTGGCTTCGGTCGCCCTGCGGCCCGGAGAAGACGACGCACCGCCAATCGCCGGGGTGCTCATAGAAGGGGATCAGATCACCGAGTATCCCCAAAACGGAGTCCTCTACTACGGGCAGAGGCTCCTGGAGCCTGAGAATCACGATGTCGGCGTACGCTTCATGGTGGCTTTCCTCAGGGCTGCCCGAGATGTTCAGGGCGACGATTGGCGCTCCAATGATGAGATCGTGAATGCCATTCTGGAGTATACGACTGTGCCCGAGCCTGCCGTTCGCAACGGTGTCGCTTACTACTTCGATCCAAACGGGGAAATCAACGTCTCCAGTTCCAAGGACATCCAGGACTACCACTTCGGAAGGGCCTATACCGATATGGAGGATCCCTTGACATGGGACCAGATTTTCGTTGGCTCTTTTGTCGAGGAAGCGGTGGCAGAACTTGGAACCTATGAAGAGTAGCCGACGAGACCGTCCCTTCCACATCTCCTTCAACCGGCGCTCTGCACATTAATCGGAGGTCCACTCATGGTGCAAGCTACCCAGAATCATCAAGTGGAATTCGAGCTGGATCATAAGGATTACCGGCACTACATCGATGGGGAGTGGGTCGACTCCACTTCCGACCGCAGGAGGCAAGTCCTAAATCCAGCTACGGAGGAAACGATTGGAACGATCCCCGTTGGCACGGAGGAAGACGTCAATCGTGCTGTTGAAAGCGCTCGCAGGGCGCATGAAGCTGGCGAGTGGAGAGGGATGGCTGTGGCGGATCGGTCCCGCATCGTGCGACGCGTGGGTGAAATCATGATGCGGCACAAGGATGAGATCGCAGCCTCAGAAACGATTGATCAGGGTAGACCGATCCGCCAAAGCAAAGGGATGATCGTTCCGCTGGCCGCAAGTGCTTGGGATTTCTTTGCCAGCGCCGTGATGACCTTCCATGGATCAGCAGTGCGGCCGGTGCCTTGGGCCTCGGGTTATACGATGCACCAGCCTATCGGAGTTGTCGGAGCCATCACGCCCGCAAACGTTCCTTTGGTCCTCGGTAGTGAAAAATTGGCGCCGGCATTGGCTGCGGGAAACTGCGTGATCCTCAAGCCTCCCCCCGAGTGCCCTGTGGCCTCTACGATGTTGGTGGAGTGCATGATCGAAGCCGGCGTACCCCCCGGCGTGATCAACTTGGTCCATGGGGATGGGCCCATTGTTGGAAAGGCGATGGCAGAACATCCAGCGATCGGCATGATCGCCTTCACAGGCTCCACCAAGGTTGGCCAGTCCATCATGAGGCAAGCTGCGGTCAATGTGAAGCGGCTGTTGCTGGAGCTGGGAGGAAAAGCACCCCAGGTCGTCTTTGCGGACTCCGATGTCGACGCCGCAGTCCAGGGGGCGATGTGGGGGGCATATCTGAACGGCGGCCAGATCTGCATGGCCTCAACCCGGATCCTTGTACAGGACCCCATGTATGATGAATTTCTCGACAAATTCGTCAAAAGTACGGAGAAGCTAAGAATAGGCCCAGGGATCGACCCGGATACGGATATCGGTCCCATGGTCAGTGCCCGCATCAGAGACAACGTTGAGTCCTACATTCTCGCAGGTAAGGAGGACGGTGCGGTGGCGATGACCGGGGGGAACGTCCTGAGAGACGGCAAATATGCGAAGGGTTTCTGGATCGAGCCGACCGTATTCGCAGAGGCCAGTTCGGACATGAGCATCGTCAGGGACGAGATCTTCGGCCCGGTTCCTGTCGTTCAAAGGTTCAAGAGTCAAGAGGAAGCCGTCAGCATGGCCAATGACACACCCTACGGGCTGACCGGATCCGTGTGGACCAACGACGTGCGGAGGGCCCTGGATATGGCCGAGGCTGTAGAGGCCGGATACGTTTGGGTCAATGACCACCTCATTCGGGCACCGGGATTGCCGTTCGGCGGATGGAAACAATCCGGGTTTGGGCGTGAGGCGGCGGCTCAGACTTTAGGTGAGTTCACCAACACGAAGTCCATCTTTTTCGATCGAACGGACTTGGCTGCGAAGCCGAGATATAAGCTGGTCTACCCGGGGTAAGGAAACCTGTCGTAAGGGGACGCTTCGGAACTTTGAGACGGCAAATACAGCCACCTAGATCTGAATTGCGGAGGGCGGAATGAGCCAAAGAGACGTATCAGCTGAATACGATCAGGTTGAGAAGGATTTGCCGGTTGGCCCTGATGCCCTCTCTTCTTTGGGTTCAATCGGCTTCACGAAGGATCAAATCAACCAATCGATCCCAGCTCGGTTTGAACGGATGGTCACCGAGTTTCCAAACAACGCTGCAGTCAAATATAAAAGCCAAATCCTCACGTATGACCAGCTCAACAAGTCGGCCAATGGGGTCGCTCACGCCATCTTGGAACGGAGGGGCGCAGAGAACGAACCGATCGGTTTGTTGCTTGGTCAAGGAGTTCAACAGGTCACTGCGATCCTCGGCATCTTGAAGGCCGGAAAGATGTATATTCCCTTGGATCCGAGCTTCCCGTTGGCCAGGCTCTCCTACATGCTGGAAGATTCCCAAGCGCGCGTCGTGGTCGCCAATCAAGAAACCACTAGCTCGGCCCGCGAGTGGTTGGCAGAGGATTTAGACTTGGTCGATTTGGATCAGGTGGGAAACGGCTCTCAATCCAGTGGGAATCCTGACTTGTCAATTTCCCCGGACAGCTACGCCAATATTCTCTACACCTCAGGGTCTACGGGCCAAGCAAAAGGCGTGCTCCAGAATCATCGCAATCTGCTGCATGGGACCTGGAGCGTCACAAAGGACTATGAGATCACGCCTGATGATCGAATATCTCTCCTCTTCTCTACGAGCTATGCTGCATCGATCACACCGCTGCTGGCCTCATTGCTGAACGGGGCTTCTCTCCATCCCCTGGACCTCAGCAATGACCTCACGATGCTGTCCAACTGGTTGGTCGAGGAAGGGATAACAATATATATCTCCGTTCCGACGCTCTTCAGGCAGTTCGCCTCGACGCTGAACGGAGATGAAATGTTTCCACATCTGCGAAGGATCGTCGTTGGGGGAGAGCCCGTCCTAAGAAAGGAAGTGGACCTCTACAAGCGGCATTTCTCGGATCACTGCAAGTTTGTTGTCAGGCTGGCAGGAACCGAGATGCATCGAATCCGATCTTTCGTCATTGATAAAGACACCGTGTTGGATGGAAGTGTTGTACCGGTTGGTTACCAGGTCGATGACAAAGAGATCGTCTTGCTCGACGAGGATGGCCAGCAGGTGCCGCAAGGGGAGGAGGGGGAGATCGTCGTCAAGAGTCGATACCTCTCACCTGGCTACTGGCGGCGACCCAAGCTCACCAGGGAGAAATTTCTTGCCGATGTAGAGGCGAACGATCGACGAATATACCATACAGGCGATCTTGGCCGGCTGAGTGCGGACGGTTGTCTGACGCACCTTGGGCGTAAGGACTCACTTGTCAAGATCCGGGGCTTTCGCATTGAGCTTGGAGAGATCGAATCTCTTTTGCTGCAACATGAGGCCATCCGCGATGCCATCGTCGTCGTTCATGAGCGCGACAGCGGTGAAAAGCAGCTGGTGTCTTACCTCGTGGCTCGCCAGATCCCGGGTCCTACGCCGCAAGAGCTTCGCAGTTATCTGAGCCGACAGTTGCCGGATTACATGGTTCCCGTGGTTTTCATGTACCTGGAATCATTGCCGTTGACACCAACCGGCAAGGTCAGCCGCCGAGATCTGCCCGAACCGACGTTCGTTCCGGAACGATCTCATCATGATGAATATAACGCACTTGTGGGACGCCGTGATTCCCTGGAACTGCAGCTCACCCAGATCTGGGAGCAAGTCCTTGGGGTCCACCCCATCGACGTCACTGATAATTTCTTTGAGCTGGGCGGGAGCTCCCTTTTGGCCGTGAGGCTTTTCAAACGTATTGAAGAGCTGACGGGGATCAATCTTCCGTTGGCTACACTCGTCGATTCGGCGACGATTGAAGATCAGGCTCAGCTGCTCCGGGAAGACGGCTGGTCGGAATCTTGGTCCTCCCTTGTTCCGCTTCAGACTGGGGGATCAAAGCCACCCTTTTTCTGCGTTCATGGTGGTGGGGGAAATGTGATCCACTACAGAATTCTGGCACGCCATCTCGGACCAGAACAGCCATTCTATGGTTTGCAACCCCAAGGGATGGATGGGAATCAGCCCTTCCTGAATACCGTGGAGGAAATGGCCGCACATTTCATTGAAGAAATCCAGTCGGTTGCGCCTCGGGGGCCGTATTATCTGGGTGGCTATTGCTTTGGCGCCACGATCGCCTTTGAAATGGCACACCAATTAACCCGAGCAGGCGAGCAAGTGGCACTGCTGGTGTCGTTTGGTGGGGCCACGAAGGAGTATCCGGAGATGTTGGGTGGAGTCCGCGATCGAGCGGCGCGCATCTGGAGGAATTTGACATCCGACGGCCTGGCCGGGGCACTCGCGTATGTCCGGGAAAAACTCAGTTACAGGACGCACCGTGTTCTCAAGCGTTGGAAAAAGAAGTTCCGAAAATATGAGCTTGCGCACAGGATCTTTCCTGAGCTCGGCCGGCCTCAACCCAAACCTCCTCACCACGCCGAAATGATGAAGACTTTTGACCGCGCGAAAGAAGCCTACGAACCTGACGTCTACCCCGGTCGTCTCATCCTTTTCAGGAACGCTACGTATCACGACGCGTATCTCGGGTGGGGGGAGTTGGCTGAAGAGGGGATTGAGGTCTATGAGATTCCTTGCGTGGATCTGATGGAGATGTTTCAAGAGCCACACGTCAAAACGCTCGCCGACCGGTTGAGCGGGTCGCTCAACTCCGCCTACTCTGAAGTCGAAGATCCCGAGCCCAAATCCGATCGGGCAGACTAAACGGTGTGGGTCCTGATCCACCCAAGGGCGCTGCATGTCCCTGTGTTTGTGGGCATTGCGCCGCGCCTACCTGTCCCTCGGCGGTAACCGCCTTGTTCCCCGGTGTAAGAATCAGGGTCTCATGAAGATTGCGTATCTGTTTCAGAGCAGTGGAATCGAGTTCGACCATCCGGCTGCAGCCCAGCTCCATATGCTGTATACCGTGGCAAGCCTGCGCGGTCTCGGTCATCAGGTTGCGCTGGTTGCCAATCAAAGAGGTCGAAACGTCCTGTTCGCGGACAAATTCGACGCGCTCCTTCCCGATCCTCCTGACGCCCATGCGCGGCTTGGGGTGAGTGGGACCCGCCCTTTTAAGCTTGTTGAGAGCGGCCTTCGAAGGCTGCAAACAGAATTGAAGCTTCCGCATCTTGGTCTGTTTGAGAGCCTGCGGATCTACGAAGCGTCTCTCCTTAACCTCGCCGACTATGACGTTATTCATGAGCGCTACAACTTGATGTCCATCGGCGGTGCGTTGGCGAGCAAACGGTTGAGGGTTCCCTACATTCTCGAAGTCAACGCAGACCTTCTGGAACAGCGGCGCTTCAAAGGTCGACCGGAGCGAGGTCTGCGAAAGCGCTTCGGCGAGTGGGCAACCCGCATGTGCTTCAAGAATGCGGACGCCATACTATGCATCTCTTCCGGTATGCGGAGCCACCTTGCACGGCGCTGGAACTTGGATCCCGAGAAACTCTTCATCATGCCGTGCGCCGCGGATGTGGATGTCTTTCAACCTCGAGGTGATGAGAATCATATTCGCCAAGATCTTGGATTGACGGACGAACCGATCCTCATGTGGGTTGGACGCTTCTATCCCTGGCACGATCTGGGGGTGCTTTTGCGGGGCTTCCGTTGGGTGATCGAACGGGCTCCCTCCGCGAGGCTGATCCTCCTCGGAGACGGCGAATCCCGCCGAGAAATCGAGCGGATGGCCAGCGATCTCAATTTGGACGGTTCAGTGATATTTGCGGGGACGATTCCTCACGAAGAGATACCTCGCTGGCTGGGTATCGCCGATGTCGCCGTTGCGCCATCTGTCGGGCTCTCCGAGGCGCATGGCGGCACAGGCACACCTCAAAAGGTGTTTGAATATATGGCCGCTGCCAAACCGATCGTCGCTACGAACGTATCTCAAATGAGGGAGGTCCTCGAGGATGGACAGGACAGCCTCCTCGTCGAGCCTGGCGACGGGACTGAAATGGGCCGGGCGATGCTGCGGCTGATCCGGGACGCGGAGGAGCGGCAACGGTTGGGCCGCAACGCTCGCCAGCGGGCCGTTGAGCGCCACAGCTGGTCTCGCTACGGAGAGTCGCTGGAAAAGATCTATGCTCGATTTGTGTCAGCTGGTAACGGACAGAGGACCGCGGATAAATGAGGATACTATTCGTTTCTAATTTCTACCCTCCAGCTCGTCCTGGGGGTTACACGCAGTGGTGCCAGGAGGTCGCTGAAGGTCTGGAAGCACGAGGCCACGAGATCGCGGTGTTGACCAGCCAGCATCAAAAGGAAATGGCGGCATCCGAAGAGCAGGATGTCTATCGCCTCCTCGACCTTGAGAGCAACCCCTCCCGCTACAGCGTCTGGGATTTCTTCATAAAGTATCAACGCCGCCAGAAGGAAAACGGTCAGAGCGTCCGGTACGCCATAAAGGATTTTCGGCCCGATCTTGCCTTCGTTTGGGGCATGTGGCTCATTTCAAAGAACGTGCCCGCTGAGATTGAGCGGAGGATGGGGGACCGCGTCGTTTATTATCTTTCCGATTATTGGCCCACCCAAGAGGGGCCTCATGTGAACTACTGGACGACCCCTCCAAACCATTCGTCCATGGAGGTCCCAAAGCGTCTGCTCGGCTCCATCGCCCTCAGGATGGTCAGCGCTCACGAGCCCCCCGAGCTGCAGTTTCGACACCCGATCTGTGTCAGCGAGGCCGTCCAGAGGATTCTGTCGGCACAAGGAGTCCCGGTGGAGCACGGCGCGGTCATCCATGGTGGGAGTGACCTTCGAAGATTTTCCGAAACTCCAATCAGAAACCATCGAGAAGGGCCTATTCGTCTCCTGTATGCGGGTCAGGTTGAGCCACACAAAGGGGTACACACGGCGATCGAAGCGGCCGGACAGCTTGTAAATGGGCTAGGGAGAACCGACTTTCAGTTAGAGATTGTGGGTGGAGGGTCCTCCGAGTACCTGGAGCGCTTGGAGCGCCTGGTACAGGAACGTGCGCTCAACGGCTACGTCCGCATTCGAGGTTTGGTACCCAAGACTGAAATGCCTTCCATACTTGCCCGTTCTGACATCCTCGTTTTTCCTTCCATCTACGAAGAGCCGTTCGCCCGGATGCCCCAAGAGGCTATGGCGGCTGGTCTGGCCGTGGTCGGAACGGAGACCGGTGGAACGCCTGAGATTCTGCGCGATGGAGAGACCGGGCTGGCGTTTCATGCGGAGGATGCCGGCGCCCTGGCGCTGCAATTGAAGCGGCTTATGGATGACCGTGATCTCCGCCTGCGCCTGGCCCGTGCTGGGCGGAATCGGGTGCATCAGCAATTTACCTTGGACCGTATGGTGGACCGGATCGAGAAATATTTAACCGAGGTCCTCTCCCAGACGTTTAACTGAGCCCCACGGGAACCATTTCCATTGCGAATTCTTGTGATCTCCAACTTCTATCCCCCATATCATCTTGGCGGGATGGGCCTCAGCTGTCAGTCTACGGTGGAAGGCTTGCGGCGCCGAGGACATGACGTGTTCGTCTTGACGAGCAGGCATGGGAATTTAAAGTCGGAGAGCGTTGAGGGCGTGGCACGCCGTCTTTACTTGGAGATGACTCTGAAGCCACTGCGCAACGCCCTCGAATTTTTCGTATTGAGGGGTCACAAACAGCGGTCGAACGAAAGGACCCTTCGGCAAGCTATCCATGATGTAGATCCGGACGTCACGTACATTTGGGGGATGTGGAATCTCCCCCGTTCAGTGGCTCAAGCGGCCGAAGTCTTAAATGAAGGAAGAGTCCTGTACCGCTTCGCTGATTACTGGCCATTGCTCCGTTCGCAGAGCCACCTCTACTGGCTTGAACCTGGAAGATCTTGGGCGACAAGATGGATAAGGCGAGCGTTATCTCCGCTAGCGTTTTCCATTCTGGAGCGGGAGGATTCTTCTGAGCTGAGGTTTCCCCACAGCTACTGTGTTAGCGAGGCGGTCCGAAACGAGCTCCAGCATGGTGGTCTGCCAGTAGGGAACTCGCGAGTCATCTATACCGGGTTCGACCTGTCCCCATTTCTCGATGTCAACTCTCCTGTCGGCATTCCCCCGGCATTGCTGAAACGGGTCCTTTTCGTAGGCAGGCTCGTGCCGGAAAAGGGGGCCCACATCGCGATTGAGGCCTTAGCCTTCTTGGATGGCCGAGGCAGCGGGATTGAATTGACCGTTGTGGGCGGTGGTGAGCGCGACTATGTAAATCAACTTCGCCAAGAAAGCCGGCAGTCCGGTCTTGAGAATCGAATTCACATGATGGGCCAAGTACCGACAGAGGCCATCCCGGAACTGATGAAACGACATGGAATTGTGGTCGTGCCCTCCATATGGAAGGATCCTCTGCCCCGAGTGGCCATGGAGGCGATGGCTGCGGGACGCGTGCTCATTGGGAGTGATATCGGCGGATTACGGGAATTAATCGATCATGGGTCTAGCGGCCTGATGTTCGAACCGGGGGATGCACGGGCTCTGGCTTCTGCCCTGAATCATGTCGCGCAGGAGCCGTCTTGGGCACTGGAGATGGCCGGCCGGGCTCAAGAGCTTGCCAAAGAGAGATTTGAGCTCGACTCTACCCTGGACCAGATTGAAGAGGAACTGATTTTGGCCGCAACGGGGCGAGGTCAAACAGCGCCAGCGTAAATAGCGGCACCTGCCGTCTCCCACAAACCATACTCTTGTGCAAATATAGGGCGAATATGAATATTCTTCTGATCACAGTGGACACCGTTCGCGTGGACAGGCTTGGTTGCTATGGGTACGCGTGTCCAACTCCGAACATAGATGCACTCGCTGACGATGGCGTTCTGTTCGAACAAGCCATCACAAACGGCACCTATACCAAGTCCGCCTTCCCGCCGATCCTGAGTTCCACCTACGCCAGTATGTACAGGGGCCCCTTCCATTCGGTCGGATCCGACAGGCCGATGTTGGCTAAGGTCCTGCGAGAGCATGGATATCGGACGGCTGGGTTCACCTCCAATCCATTGCTGGGTGCAAATGTTGGCTACGATTCCGGCTTTGAGGTATTTGAGGAGCCTGTGCCTGAGGTGGAGGCGCCTCGCTGGCACGAATGGAAAGGCGTTCAACGTCTTCTCAGTTCGCCAGCCGCCAATCGGGTGTTAATGTGGATGGGTCGTAATACCGCCCCGACCCCCGTTTATGTCGATGGAGGGAAGATCACGAATCTGGGGCTGGGATGGTTACACGAGGCTTCCGAGCCATTCTTTCTGTGGCTTCACTACATGGATTCTCACTGGCCTTATCACGATCCTTCCTCCCTCGATCAGCCCACAGAGCGAGCGCGAGCATGGAGGGACCGACGGCTGATGTGGAGGTCGAAGCGGAACGTGCCTGGAGAAGAGATGCTGGATCGCTTGCACGAGCTGTACGATGCCGCCGTCGGGCGGGTGGACGAACAGGTCGGTCGAGTCCTTACAGCGCTCTCCAATGCCGGGCTCAAGGATGAGACCGCAGTTGTCCTTGTATCCGACCATGGTGAGGCCTTCTACGAACACGGACGTTGGCAGCATGGGGCCGTCTTCGACTTTCATGAAGAAGTGCTGCGGATTCCGCTTATCCTTTCTGCTCCTGGTCTACCAAGAAAGCGTTCAGTGACCGAGTTGGTCAGTCTGATGGACTTGCCTCCGACACTGCTTGACCTGGCCGATATCGAAACACCGGAAACGATGGAGGGCCGAAGCCTGCTTCCTGTCATCGCCGGCCAGCGTCAACAGTCCGGGACCGTGATATCGGAGATGGTGGACAGGGATTGGTACTGCGTATCACTGCGGACAGATCGGTTCAAATACGTGTACGATGAACGCCGGTCAACCGTTCGCGAGCTCTATGACTTGCTCGAAGATCCAGAAGAGCGGCATGATCTGTCCGGCATGCGGCCCGAAATTGAATCTGAGCTCGAAGCCCAGCTGCAGCGACATCTGAGACGGATTTACAAGGACGGATCACGGGACGAGCGTGGCGCTTGGAACGTGGAGGAAGATGTGGTCCGGCGATTGCGATCGTTAGGCTACCTTGACTAGGTACAAAGCGTTGAATGAGCCCCTCTGCGGAAGAATGATCTTGGGATGAACATCCTATTCCTTTCCAATTGGTATCCGTTCCCACCTACCAATGGATCCGAACTGAGAATCTCTAACCTTTGCGCTGGCCTCGCCGAGCACCATGACGTAACGCTGCTCGCCTTCCGTGGCGCCGACGACCGAGACCAGGGCCAGGAGGCCGTATCGAGGGTGAATGTAAAAAGCCTTCCACGGCGCGCGTACGATCCGGCAAGCATCCGGGCCCTGACAGGTTTTGCCAGTCGGGTGCCGAGAGCATTGCTCGATACGTATGTGCCGGAAATGGATTCGCTGATCCGGTCTGAGCTGAACAGCAATAGGTACGATGTTGTGATTGCATCTGAACTGAAGATGGCCTCCTACTACCCCGCGTTCCAGGATCACCCTTCAATTTTTGAAGACCTCGAGGTGGGCATTTATCACAGCAAGCGGGAGAGCGCGGGTCATTTACTGGGCCGCTGGCGGCACAGGCTGTCATGGTTCAAGCTGCGAGCCTATCTTCAGCGAGCGGTCAGTCGGTTCGACCTCACCACGGTCGTGTCTGGGGAAGAACGGGAGCATTTGATGGGATTCCTGCCCGGCGGCCCATGGATTGAGGTCGTACCCAACGGTGTGGACGTCTCGCGATACCGAGAGGTCCATACGGCGGATCCCGCGGCCCCCACGCTGATCTCTGCCGGCTCCATGACTTACGCGCCGAACTACGATGCAATGGCTTGGTTCGTCTCTGAAATACTGCCCACCATACGGCGTGAAATTCCTTCAGTAAAGCTCCTGATCACGGGGAATCCAGGGGAGCGCCCACTGCCGAACTCGGAGGGTGTTGAGCTGACCGGATATGTGGACGATGTTCGTCCGCTTATCGCTTCCGCAGAAGTGAGTGTAGTTCCATTGCGCTTGGGCGGGGGCACGCGGTTAAAGATATTGGAGGCGATGGCGCTCGGGACCGCCGTCGTTTCGACCGCGAAGGGGGCTGAAGGCCTCGAGCTCGAGTCCGGGCATCACCTGGTGATTGCCGACGAGCCGCAGGAATTCGCTCAGGCCGTGATCCGTTTACTGGAAGACGAGGAATTTCGGAAGGAGCTGACTTCGAACGCCTGTCGGGTTGTTGCTGCTAAATATGACTGGTCCGTGATATTGCCGCGCTTTGTCGAATTGGTAGAAGAGGTCTCTCGTTGCGATCAAAAATCGAAGTGACCTTGGGGATCAAGACATCCGGAGCCTCACTGAACCGGGGCGCCCGGCTACCGCAATATGGTCTTCCCTTTTCGTGCTCCAACCGCTCGCTGTCCAAACTCGGTGCACTTCGTTTGGCGCGGCCGAATTTCACAGGCCATTCATGACTGATCGAGCCTTCCAGTCCAATTCTTGGACCGGCATTCTCTCAGGTAAAAACCGCTCACGGATTCGGTGGCTCATTGTACTTACCGTTCTGGCTGGGAGCATCTTTGCCGGGATTTTTGGCTCACCGGAAAGGTCGGCATTTGCCTTGCTTCTTGCGGGCGCCGCCATCTTTGGATGGGTCTTTCTTAGATGGCCAATTCTGGGTGTGTTTTCTATCGTCGTTGTGGGTCTCCTTATTCCCATCAACCTTCCTACGGGGACAAGGACGTTTGTTCCACCAACTTTTTTGATCATCCCGATCTCATTGTGCGGAGTGATCCTGGCACGGACCCAAGAGGAGGATGCCGGTCTGGTGCTGCCCCGGCAGGCGCTCCCCATCACATTGTTGGCGGGTTTCTCGTTGTTTTCATTCGGGGCGGGTCAGCTAATCCGCTTGCCATTTACACAACAGGCGCCGATGGCCGCCCAACTGGGCGCGTTGAGTGTTTTCATGATCGCGGCGATGGCGTTCATATTGTCGGCCTGGGCCCTCGAATCGCCTTCACAACTGAAAAGTTTGACGTGGGTTTCATTGGCCTCAATGGCCCTTTACGTTGTGCCTCGCTACATTCCGTTCGGCGGGCGACAGTTTTTGAGTGTGCTGCCAGGTCCGGCTGACGGCAGCGTCATGTGGGTGTGGCTGGTGGCTATTGCAGCAAGCCAAGCGTTATTGAACAGGCGTCTCAATCCAGTGCTACGCGCGCTTCTCCTGTGCCTGGTCGGATTGTCTTTTTATCAGAACCTGTTCCTGGGGCGGAGCTGGGCCTCCGGGTGGGTCCCCTCGCTCGCCGCGTTTGTCGTGATCCTCTGGTTGAGTTTCCCTCGTCTTGGCTGGGCAGCCTCGCCGCTTGCCGGAACTTTGGTGGCGTTGAATTGGCCGCGGATTGCGAACATCCTTCTTGTGGAAGACAATAGCTACAGCCTTGTTACCCGAATGGAGGCGTGGGATATCGTCCTCGACCTTAGCCGAAAGAGCCCGATTTTTGGCCTCGGGCCCGCCAATTACTACTGGTACACTCCCAATTTTCCCATCCGAGGGTTCTACGTGCAGTTCAGCTCACACAACAACTACGTTGATCTCGTCGCGCAAACCGGGGTGCTTGGGCTGCTCCTTTTCCTTTGGTTCGCGTGGACGATGGCCCGGACCCTGTGGCAGTTGCTTGACAGGCCTCGATTGGATGAATTCGAACGCGCTTACGTCGTCGGCGCTGTGGGCGGTCTAGTCGGTATGCTGGTCTCAGGCATGTTGGGTGACTGGGTTTTGCCCTTCGTGTACAACATTGGGCTAAACGGTATGCGGGCGAGCTTGATCGGATGGATGTTTCTTGGGGCCGGGATCGCCTTGCATCGGATGCACGCTCAATCCCATCAGGTTTCAGAAAGTGAATAGTGCTTCTCGCAGAGCGTGATAGCGTCCACTGCTGGTCGCGCGGAGGTCCAGGCGAAGGCCTTCGAATATGACTTTTCTGGCGATCTGTACCTGCGCGATGGAGAGTGTCTGGGCCGCGCCCCTTCTCGGATAAGCGCCCCTCGGTCTGCGATGGATTCGGAGAATGCTGGTGTTGGCCGCGGTGAACCGAGCATCAGGTGATCAGCGGCTTCCGCGCAAATCTCGATTTCCCTTCCAGTTGTGAGATCCTCGATGGGCTGATGTTGAAGGTCTCCGACAGCTTGTCTCAGGCTCTTCTCTTGAATGGTCAAACGGATGTAAGGCATTTGCACGGATGAGTGGTTCCACGAATGACCTATCTATCGATCATCATCGTTAATTGGAATACTCGGGATCTTCTCGAGAAGTGCCTTTCCTCGGTCGACGTTGAACTTGCGCGCCTTCGGGAATTCGAGGTCGAAACCCTCGTGGTCGACAATGGCTCATCGGACGGTAGTGCCGGCATGGTGAGGCAGCGCTTCCCATGGGTGAAGTTGATTGAAAACGTCCGCAACGCGGGCTTTGCCGCGGGCAACAATTTGGCACTGAGACAGTCCACAGGCACATATATCTTGCTGTTGAATCCCGATACGGAGATCGTCGAAGGCGGGATTGTCGGTCTGGCGAAATTCTTGGATGCTCATGCAGCCGCTGGAGCCGTTGGACCTGCGCTGATCAATCCGGATGGAACACTGCAGCCATCCGTGTATCCGGCTCCCACTCTCCTCCGAGAGTTTTGGCGTCTTCTCCATCTCGATCGTATATCGCGGTTTGCGAGTTACCCCCTTGCGGAGTGGCGGAGTGAAGGGCCTCGTGGGGTCGAGGTTGTGCAGGGAGCATGCTTGATGCTGAGGGCCCGGGCATTAAGGCAAGTCGGGCAGCTGGATGAGGAATTTTTCATGTACACAGAGGAAGTCGATCTGTGTCTGAGGTTGCGCAAGGCTGGCTGGAACCTCTATTGGCTCCCACACTTGAGGGTTGTTCACCACGGCGGTCAAAGCACGAAATTGGCTTCACGCGAAATGTTCCTGCACCTGTACAGCAGCAAGCTTCGCTACTTCCGCAAGCACTATGGTTCTCTGGCAGCGCTGGGCTACAAAGCCATCCTCGTGCTGGCGGCGGCGGCTCGCTTGGTGATCAGCCCGCTGGCCTATCTGCAGGGTGAGCCGGCCCGGTCAATTCGTCTGGAGCTGGCCGCGAACTATGCGAACATGCTGTATCGCTTGCCGACAATGTAATCTTCAATCCGTTCCGTGAATTCGGAGACCGGAAGCGAGCCTTGGGTCAGGCAAAGGGGAGGCGGGATTGACAGGGGTCGAAGGGCCCTTTCCGATCGAGCTTGATCCACTGCGGTGACCCTACGGGGAAGGCTGAATCCACCTAGATGGTTGTATCTCAGGAGAACAGATACCTATTCATCGAGATACCGCTCACGGCTTCGTGGGCGATCCGCAAGGAACTCTGCCAGTTCTACGGTGGAGAGCCGGTTCTGCACAAGCACGCGACCTACGCCGATTTTGAGCGGTATTGTGGCAGAGATTGTGTCGACTACTTCGTTATCGCGTCGGTGCGGAATCCGCTGGACGTGCACGTCAGCCGCTATCTAAAATTGAAAAGCGATCACAAAGAAGCATTCAGTGACCCCAAGCGGCTGGCGTCGCAGGCCGTCGAGCCCGTTGATATTGAGCAGTTCAGATTCGTGCAGCAGAAGGACACGTCGTTCGTCGATTACTTTCGAAGGTTTCGCCGGCGAGCCTACGGCAGCCTGCTTGACGTTTCAAGTCCCCATGTGGACTTTGTGATTCGATACGAGTCGTTACAGCAAGATTTCACGCGAATGCTGCAAAAGATAGGGCTGAAACAGGTCCGTGAGGTGCCGTTCGCCAA
>CAZFCJ010000001.1:68417-129002 GCA_964517315.1 uncultured Anaerolineaceae bacterium
CGATGACTGGCTATCCTATTATTCGCCCGAGATCATCGAGCAGGCGAAACGAACCTGTGGGCCGTTTATGTCACGCTGGAACTACCAATTTCCCGAAGAGTGGGGCCCATACGAACGATCGTTGGGCAGCGACTTCGAATATGTACTGCTGGGGTGGCTGAGGAAAATTTACCTGGAAAGAATCAGGTATCGCGATCATCCGCTTGCTTCAGCGGCCCGACACTTGAGGTCGTTTCTCAGTAGCTGATGGATGTTCTTCATCACAGCCCTGGAATCAAGGGCTTGCCACGTCTGAGTGTGCTGCTTCAACGATGGGTCCCTCGATCTGAAGATCCCGAATGAAACCACAAAAAAAAGTTCTCTTTCTAACCCAGATTGTGCCCTATCCCCCAGATGCGGGGCCGCGCGTCAAGACATGGAACGTGCTGCGGTATCTAGCTGCTGCAGGTCACCGGATTGAACTTGTCACTTTTGTTCGGGACGAGGAACGCCCTCATCTCGACAGGCTTGGAGAGGTGTGCGACCAGGTTCACCCGATTCCCCTGTCACGATCCCGGCTCACAGATGTCTATTCCTGGGCGAAAAGTCTCGTAACGGGTCGTCCCTTTATCGTTGAACGGGATGATCTCAGCCAAATGCGAAGAACGGTCAAGAAGTTAGTAAGGTCCGGCGGCTTCGACATCGTCCACGTTGACCAGATCACAATGGCGCAGTTCGTTCTCCCGGTTGGCCGGCAAAATGGTAGGGGTGGGAAGGTGGGGGCTTCCGTCGCTTCAAGGCCAAGGATTCTGTTTGACGCCCACAACGCAGTCTGGCAAGTATTGGAGCGCATGCGCACCACGGCCTCGCCACTGCTTCGACCGTTTTTGGCGCTGGAGGCTCAACGAACACGAGTCTACGAGGGTCAGGTCGTGACTGCATCGGACGTCACCTTCGCGGTTTCTGAGGCGGATAGGCAAGCATTGTTGCGGGCGAAAGAGGCGGCAGATTCACCAGCATCGGATCCTGAGATCCACGTTGTACCGATCGCCGTCGATACCCATCAGTTAATTCCAACTCGTTCGGCAGAGAATTCCCTTCAGCTTCTCACCCTGGGGACACTTCACTATCCACCGAATGCAGACGGTGTACGGTGGTTCCTTCACGATGTATTCCCTCGGGTCCAAAAGAGGGTCCCGGGCGTCAAGCTTACGATCGTCGGAAAAAACCCGCCGGACGATCTCGTTGTTGAGGCGGATCGCTGGGGATCCGCCGTGTCCGTGACGGGATACGTGCGCAATCTCGATCCGTATATGGAACAAGCGGCTGCGATGATCGTCCCGGTCCGGGCCGGAGGGGGGATGCGGGTGCGGATTCTCGAGGGGTTTGCTCGGGCCATGCCCATGGTCACAACGACCGTCGGCTTGGAGGGCATAGACGCGCGGCCTGGCCAGCACATCCTCGTTGGGGACAGCGAAGAAGCTTTCGCCAATGCCGTTATCCGTCTTCTGGAAGATCGTGCGCTTCGCGATCGCCTGGCAGAAAATGGGCGAAGATTGGCCGAAGAGTTCTACGATTGGCAGATCGTTCTCGGGGGGCTGGAACGAGCTTACGGACGGGTGCGTTTGCCCTCATAAGCTCAAGGGATCACATCTTCCGAGTCAGGGTCCCAAATGGAATCCTCCGACCCTGATGGGGTGCCCAAGACTTCCTCCGGGCCTTATTTCAATGTGAGCCGTTTCTCTCGCCTTCCTCGTTATCTCGTTTACGGGGTTCGTGGATCCACCCCCTTGAAAGAGCTGGTCAGAAGAGCCATGAACAAAACCCAAGTGTGCGTCATTTCAAGCGCCCGGCTGTGATCGATCCATTCGATCGATGAGAATTCTCTATATAGTCCCGTACGCGCCCAATCGAATTCGGGTCCGGCCATATAACTTGATCCTTCAACTGAGTGAGCGTGGCCATAAGGTCACGGTGGCCACTGTGTGGACGAATGAGGCTGAGCGAGAAGATTTGGAGAGGCTGCGACCCCACGTTCACCGGCTGTGGTCCATGCCGCTTCCCCCGCGACGATCGCTGTGGAATTGTTTGCGAGCGTTGCCGACGACCTGGCCGTTGCAGGCCGTTTACAGCTGGCATCCAGAGCTGGCGAGCAAGCTGAAGGGGCTTGTGGCAAATGGCGTCGGGGATCGGAAGTATGACCTCGTCCATGTAGAACATTTGCGGGGGGCCCGATATGGCTTCTCGATCCGAGACCAAAACCAGACAGATGTTCCGATCGTCTGGGACAGTGTTGACTGCATAAGCCACTTGTTCGAGCAAAGTGCCCTCAGAAGCAGCCGGCGCTTCAGCCGGTGGATAAGCCGTCTTGAGCTGGCCAGGACCAGCCACCTGGAAGCGAAAGCGGTCGAAACGTTCACTCGAACAATCGTCACTTCAGCGAAAGACTCAGACGCATTAGCCGGACAATCCGAAGTTGGAAAGTCCTCGATCTCTGTGATTCCTAATGGGGTGGATCTGGAGTACTTCCGGCCCTCCTCAAAGGGGATGGTCGAACCGGCCACAATCGTCCTCAGTGGAAAGATGAGCTACCACGCCAATGTGGCGATGGTGGATTACTTCGTGGAAAATATTCTTCCCGGCTTGAAGGAGAGTCATCCGGAAGTCAAAGTATGGATTGTGGGGAAAGACCCTCCGGCGCGCATCCGGAAATTGGATCAGGATCCGCGGATTATGGTGACAGGGATGGTTCCCGACATGCGCCCATACTTGCAGAAGGCCACCGTGGCGGCCGTGCCTCTCACCTATGGCGCTGGGATCCAGAACAAGGTGCTCGAAGCCATGGCCTGCGCCACTCCGGTTGTCGCATCTTCCATCGCCGCCGGCTCGTTGTCGGCCGAACGCGGTCGCGCACTATTGGTTCCCGACACTCCGGGTGAGTGGATTCGAGCCATCTCCGAGTTGATTGAAGACCCCCAGCGCCGCAGGCAAGTGGGCCAGGCGGGGCGCGCATATGTAGAGCAGCATCACAAGTGGTCTGAGATCGCTGCCGACCTAGAGGAAATTTACCTTGGAATCAACAGTCACTAAATCGGACACCTCGAATTACCCTGTCGAGAATTCAGCTGGACAGAGTGAACGATTTGGGTTTCTCGAGTGGTTCGGGCCCTGGCGAAGCTACCTCACAAGCTTGGTCTTGAGTGACGCAGCCATGGCGGCGGCCGCCTTTCGAGCGGCGTATTGGGCTCGCTTCGAGCTCGGCCTGCCGATCTTCAAGTTGGAAGTCAGTCCGTCGATCTCAAATTACCAGCGGTTGGTGATTCTGGTGATCCCCACACTGCTGATCGTCTATGCGCTGATCGGACTTTACAGGAGACCGAATCTTCTCGGCGGGCCGCTCGAATACTCATTGGCGTTCAGGGGAAGCACCGTCGGCATGTTGCTGGTTTTGGTTGCCGAATTCATTCAAACCGAGCTGGTCATCGCTCGTGGTTGGTTGTTTATGGCGTGGGGCCTGATTTTCTTGCTGACGTCCGCCGGCCGGTTCCTTTTGCGACGTGTGGTCTACCGTCTTCGCGGCCATGGATATTATCTGACGCCAGCCGTCATCGTGGGCGCCAACGCCGAAGGTTTTTCATTGGCCGAGCAGTTGCGCAATTGGAAAACATCGGGGCTGCGCGTGCTCGGATTCGTGGATGGGGAGCAGGCCGAGCGCGAACGGGAACATGGACTTCCCGTGCTTGGATCGCAGGAAGAGCTGGACAAGATCATCGCCGACACCGGAGTGCGCGAGATCATCATCGCTACCAGCGCGCTTACGCGGGCCGAAATGTTGGCCATCTTTAGAAAATATGGCTTCTCCTCGGAAGTGAATCTGAGGATGTCATCAGGCCTGTTTGAAATCATCACGACCGGATTGAATGTCAAGGAATTCGCCTACGTACCGCTTGTAGAGGTCAACAAGGTCCGCCTGACCGGATCGGATCGGATTCTGAAAGCCGTGTTGGATTATGCCATCGCGATCCCGGGGATCGTTCTCATCTCACCGCTGTTGGTCGTGATCGGTGCGCTCGTCAAGCTGACGTCGCCCGGTCCCATTATCCATCGGAGGCGGGTGATGGGTGTAAATGGCAAGCAGTTTGACGCGTTCAAGTTCAGAACCATGTACGTGAACGGCGACGAAATCCTTGCAGGGGATCAGGAACTACAGGAGAAGCTGGCCCGCGATCACAAGCTGAAAGACGATCCCAGAGTGACACCAGTCGGCGGCATCTTGAGGAAGTTCAGCCTCGATGAGCTCCCACAATTGATCAATGTGCTGCGGAACGAGATGTCGTTGGTCGGGCCGCGCATGATTTCGCCGGCCGAGATGAAAAAATACGACCAGTGGGGGCTGAACCTGCTCACGGTTAAGCCGGGGATCACGGGCCTGTGGCAGACGAGCGGGAGATCCGATATCAGCTATCGTGAGCGAGTGCGGATGGATATGCACTACATCCGGAACTGGACGATCTGGTCGGACCTTCAGCTCCTCTGGCAAACCGTCCCCGCCGTCTTGAGGGGCCGCGGGGCCTACTAACTCAGCAACTCCCGGCGGTGGGTGTACCCGCTGGGAGATTCTCCATCTCCTCCCGATCTGTCCTTGGTATTGTTTGGAAACTTTCACTCGCCGCCCGGCGAGTCGAGATTGAACCGCGCAGGACGGCCCTCTCGCATGTTGAAGGAGAAATCATGAAGATATTGGTCACCGGCGGAGCCGGCTTTATCGGATCGCATGTGGTGGATTTGTATCTGGAAGAAGGTCATGACGTTGTCGTCGTCGACGACCTCTCGTCCGGACGGCGTTCGAACCTCAACCCTGAGGCCCGGTTTTACAGGCTGGACATTCGTGATCCAGCCATGGAAGAGGTGTTTGAGACCGAGCGTCCGCAGATTGTCAACCATCACGCCGCACAAATGGACGTGCGCAGATCCGTGACGGATCCGCTCTTCGACGCCGACGTCAACATTCTGGGCTCGCTGAAGCTCATCGAGCTGGCCAAGGAATATGAAGTCGATCGGTTCATCTACATTTCGACGGGTGGGGCGGTGTACGGAGAGCCCGAATACCTTCCTTGTGATGAGCAGCATCCTGTCAATCCGATCTGCCAGTACGGCGCCAGCAAGCATACCGTCGAACATTATCTGTATATGTACATGGTCAACTACGGTCTCAAATACTGTGTCCTCCGCTATCCGAATGTGTACGGACCCCGACAAGATCCCCATGGGGAGGCCGGCGTGGTTGCGATATTCACCGGGCAAATGCACGCTGGCGACCAGGTCGTCATCAATGGCGACGGGGAGCAGCAGCGCGACTTCGTGTACGTGGCTGATTGCGCGCGGGCCAATCTGGCTGCCCTCTACCTGAACAGTCAGAGCGGAATCTTCAATCTGGGTTCCAGCCGGGGGACCTCCGTGAACGAGATCTTTTCCGAATTGGCACGAATAACCGGTTATCGGCGCGATCCGATTCACGGGCCGGCGAAAGTCGGCGAAACGCGCCGCATTTTCCTGGACGCGTCGAAAGCCGAACGCGAGCTCGGTTGGAGGCCCAGAGTCGGGCTCCGCCAAGGCTTGGGCCACACGGTTGATTACTTCAGAGTCCGCGAAGGGATCCGATGATCATTATCCAGACGCCGCTGCGGGTCAGCCTTTTTGGTGGAGGAACGGACTTTCCCTCTTACTACCTGAACGAGGGGGGCTGCGTCCTGAGCTTCTCCATCGACAAGTACATCTTCGTCACCATCAAGAAGCGCTTCGACGACCTCCTGAGGGTCGGATACACAAAGACTGAGATGGTTGAGGACCTCGATGACATTGAACACGAGCTGATCAGGGAAGCGCTTCGCAAGACGGGGCTGACCCGCGGAGTGGAAGTGACGACGATGGGTGATATCCCCTCAGCGGGCTCGGGCTTGGGTTCTTCGAGCACGGTTACCGTGGGCACCCTCCATGCCATGTACGCCCATCTGGGAGAAAGCGTATTGTCCGAACGTTTGGCCCGCGAAGCGTGCCAAATCGAAATCGATATTCTGGGAAAGCCCATCGGCGTTCAGGATCAGTACATTGCCGCATACGGCGGGGTAAGGTTCATTGAATTTCATCCGGGCGGTGAGATCGTCTGTAACAAACTCCAGCTGGATGTTGAAACCCAGCGTGGTCTGGCGGAGAACCTTTTGCTGTTCTTCACGGGCATCACACGGAAGTCGGACACGATCCTCAACGAGCAGAAATCGAATATTGAAGATCGACGACCCGTCCTGGGGCGGATGAAGGAGATCGCGCAGGAAGCTAGAGGCGAGCTCCTTCGAGGCAACCTGGACGCGGTAGGGTGTCTGCTCGATCAGGCCTGGATTGAGAAGAAAAAGATGGCCAGCCGGATCAGCAATGGGCGCATCGATGAGCTTTACTCGGCCGCCCGCGAAGCCGGTGCTCTAGGCGGGAAAATCACTGGGGCCGGCGGTGGCGGCTTCTTACTTCTGTACTGTCCCGAGGGTCGCAGGGATGCGGTGCGCGCTGCGCTGAGCGAGCTGCAGGAGCTCCCCTTCCAGATCGAACCTGACGGGTCCAAGGTTATCTTCAACTACAGGCGATAAACCTTCCGGCCAGGTGATGGGCAACTAGGCGCGTTCACGACACTTGCTCAATTTCATATTCCTCATTCGGTTGGTTCTCCTGGGACTCTTTGACGTCCCTCTACATCCTTGGTTCTGGATTCGGTATCTCCCAAACGCAGGAGGAGGTTCTCATGGATGACATTAAGCAGTACCTATCCGACTTGAGAGTTGCCATCGAAAGTCTAGACATCGAAACCATCGACGACGTCATTCGGACCCTGCATAAGGCGCGCCTGAACCGCCGGCAAGTGTTCACCATGGGAAACGGCGGCAGTGCGTCCACAGCGTCCCACTTCGTATGTGACTTGGCCAAGAATACGCGGCGCGAGGGTTGGGATTCGTTCCGTGTTGTGGGCCTATCTGACAACATGGCCATTCTGTCCGCTTACGCCAATGACGAGGGCTATGAAAACGCGTTCGCCCGCCAGCTTGAGAATCTGGTGAACGCAGATGACGTGGTCATAGCGATCTCGACATCCGGCGCTTCTGTCAACGTCCTGCGTGCAGTGGAGTTGGCCAAGTCGAAAGGTGCGACAACCATTGGTTTCACGGGCTTCGACGGCGGCAGGCTCCGGGAGATGGTGGATTACTCCGTCCATGTCGACAGCGATTGCATCGAGCATGTCGAAGACGCACACCTCATGTTGGAGCACTTGATCACCAGGTCGCTTCGCGAACGATTACGGGACATGTCGCTGGACGGCCGTCCGTCCGCGATGCCGGAGAAAGTGACTGAGGAATCCAACGGAGCCCAAGAGGTCCTGACCCGCATCGGTCGAGAACTGCGTGATCAAACGAATCTGAGTTCCCTTCTCCAGCGTGCTCTCATGCTCACCCTTGACAGTGTCGGGGCGGCGAGCGGCAGCATCATGGTGCTGAACGAGGAGGGTGATGTGGTCGAGGGTGCGGTCGCGTACGCGGGGGAAATCCGGTCACATCCGGCGCAAAGGCTGGCTGAAACGGTCCGTCAGGGGCTCGCAGGTTGGGTGGTTCAGACTCGTAGCTCCGCGCTGATCAACGATACGTCGGACGACTCCCGGTGGATGGAGGCGCAGTGGGAGCGCGACAGAAGGAGTTCCCGATCCGCGATCAGTGTTCCTTTGCTGGCGGCTGAGAAGGTCGTCGGTGTGCTAACCCTCACTAATGGTGATCAGGATCAGTTTACCGAGGCCGACTTGGCATTGCTAACCGCCATCGCAGTCAGTGTCTCGTTAAGTGGGGCCGAAGTCCTTAAGTTTCCACCGCGGTCGACGGCTCAAACCCGCTCCGATGGATTGCGCCAAGCCCAATTATGACAACAAGAGAATGGCCAGAATCCCGTACTCCATCCGGTGATCACCTGCCAAAGTTGATCGTACTCTGAATTCGAAAGGTGAGACGATATGAAGGTGTTAATGATCGCGCCTCAACCGTTCTTTGAACCCCGCGGAACGCCAATAAGCGTATATCAGCGCCTGACCGCTCTATCCAAGCTCGGCCATCAAGTTGATCTGGCGACATATCACGTCGGTGAAGAGGTCGAAATTTCGGGCGTAAGAATATTTCGCACACCCCGCTTCCCATTCATCAAGCAGGTTAAAGTGGGTCCGTCCGTTGCGAAGCTCTTTTTGGATCTCTTTCTCTTCGGCGTTGCCTTGTTTCTGCTGGTGCGAAACCGCTACGACGCGATTCATTCTCATGAAGAGGGCTCTTTCTTCGCCATGTTTCTATCGTGGATTTCTCGAGCACCGCATGTGTACGACATGCACTCCAGTCTGCCACGCCAGCTGGAAAACTTCGGTTATGGATATCTGTGGCCGGCCGTAAAACTCTTCGAGATATTGGAGAATTCAGTGCTCAAGTCCGCAGATGCCGTCATCACTATCGATGAAAATCTTGCGGATCACGCCAGATCCATCTGCCCATCGGCCCGGGTCTTCATCATTGAGAATATGGCCCTGAAAGCCGATACATCAACGGAGTACCCAGAGGTGGATCGGCTTGAGAATGATCTGGCTGCGTCGAACCGCCTGGTGGTTGTTTACACCGGGACATTTGAGCGTTACCAAGGTCTGGACATCTTGTTGTCTGCGCTGCGGCTCGCGCTGTCCGAATCACGCAACTTGGCCCTCGTCCTGGTGGGTGGCAAGGAGAGGCAGATCCAGCAGCTCCGGGCTATGGCAGCTGAATTGCACTTGGAGGATCAGGTTTTCTTTGCCGGTACGGTCCCATTTGAGGAGGCCACCGCGTACCTTGATATGGCTCAAGTCCTCGTCTCACCCCGCATCGGAGGAACGTCGGTTCCCTTGAAAATCTACTCTTATCTACAGGCAGGAAAACCGATTCTGGCGACCCGGATACGGGCTCACACCCAGGTTCTCAAGGACGGGACGGCCTTGTTGGTCGAGCCGACCGGAGAGGGTCTGGCGCAGGGTCTCGTTCGCCTCCTCGAGGATTCTGAGCTGAGGCAGCGGCTGGCGGTCGGAGCTAGAGAGTTGGCACGGACCAGCTATGATCCTTCGAGCTACTTGCTTCGTATCAGCGATCTTTATGACCAGCTGGCGTCACCCGTCGAAGTCGCCAACCCGGCTGCCCAGACGACGGAAAATTGACCTGACCATGTGCGGCATCTGTGGTTTTGTGGGCGGTTCCGATACGGAGACCAAACGGGCAGGGACGATCCGGGCCATGACGGATCGCCTTCGACATCGCGGCCCGGATGATGAGGGCTTCCACCTCGAAGGTCCCACGGCGCTGGGAGTGAGGCGTCTGTCGATTATCGATCTGGTCACCGGCCAGCAACCGGTCAAGAATGAAGACGGGACGATATGGCTGATCTTTAACGGGGAAATCTACAATTTCGTCACTCTCCGCAGCGAGCTCCGGGACCGGGGGCACTCATTTCGTTCCTCCGGAGACACGGAGGTCCTCGTCCACGCCTATGAGGAGTATGGTCTTGAATTCCTGAAGAAGCTCAACGGAATGTTTGCTATCGCTTTGTGGGATAAGCGGCGAGCCCGGTTGCTCCTCGCCCGGGATCGGATCGGAATCAAGCCGCTTTACTACTGGCATGGGAATGGCCAGATCGTCTTCGGCTCTGAAATGAAGGCGCTGCTGGCTCACCCCGCGGTGCCTCGCCGGGTTAACCCATTTGCTCTGGACGAGTTTATGACTCTTGAGTACGTGTCTGGACCCCACACGATCCTCCAGGGCATCTCAAAGCTTCAACCCGGACATTATCTCGAGTATCAAGATGGCCGGATATCGATCGAGCCCTATTGGAAGCTGGAACCGGTCGAGGTCCCGGCGGATGAAGAGGACTGTAAAGCACGGCTAGCAGAGCTCATTGAAGATGCGGTCAAACTGCGGTTGGTGAGCGACGTGCCACTGGGCGCCTTCCTCAGCGGCGGCATCGATTCAAGCACCGTGCTTTACTTCATGACCAAACTGGTTTCTGAGCCCGTTAGAGCCTTCTCAATCGGATTCGGCGACTCCAGTTACAACGAACTTCCCGACGCTCGACGTGTGGCCGCCCAGTTGGGCGCGCGACACCATGAATCAATCCTGAGACCGGACATCGGTCCGCTTGTGGAGCGCCTGGTCGGCCATTTGGATGAGCCGTTCGGGGATGTGTCCATCGTCCCGACGTATCTGGTGTCCGACTTGGCGAGTCGACATGTGAAGGTCGTGCTCTCTGGCGATGGGGGAGACGAGATATTTGCAGGCTACGAGACTTACGTGGCCCAGCACCTGGCACGGCTGTACGACCGTCTACCCGCTTCGATTCGCAAAAGCTTGCTACCCACGCTGATGGAGAAGGTGCCCCCACAACCGGCCAAGAAGGGAATCCTTAACAAAGCCAAGAGGTTTGTGGAAGGGGGCATCTACCCCGCTGGCTTGCACCATGCGCGCTGGATGCTGCACATGCCAGAAAGAGCCAAGGACGACCTATATCGAAGGGAATTCCGTGCAGCGATCGAGGGTAGGAGGGCGACCGAGTCGCTGGAGGCTTTCTTCAAGGCAGCGGCCGATCATGAGCCTCTGGCTCAGCAGCAGTACGTCGACATCCACTCCTATCTGGTTGACGACATTCTGACGAAGGTGGACAGAATGAGTATGGCGGCATCCATAGAGGCGAGGGTCCCTCTCTTGGATCATCGGGTTGTGGAGTTCGCTTGGAGCCTTCCACCACACATGAAACTCAGGCTTGGCGAGTCAAAAGTGATCCTTCGTCGCATGATGCAAGGTCATTTGCCGGGGCATGTTCTGGAAAAGCCGAAAGATGGGTTCAGCATCCCGGTCAAGCACTGGCTCCGGACTTCCTTGCGACCGATGATGGAGGATCTGTTGTCCGAAGCCAGCCTGAACCGCCGCGGTTACTTCCAGCCGCAAGTTGTCCGTGAGTGGATGGACGAACATTTGGAGGGGCGTGTGAATCACGCTCACCGCCTGTGGGGGATGATGGTGTTTGAGATGTGGGCGCGCGAAGTCCTCGACGAGTCGGCCGCTCAGCTGCATGTCGCTGCAATGTCGAGGGCGGATGGATGAGTGACCGGAGCGGCGATATCGCCCAAATTCAAACCTATTGGAATGAAAACATCCATGACCTGGAAGTCGTCAGCCACCCTGTGGGCACGACCGAATTCTTCGCCGAGCTGGCAGCCTATCGGTTCGATAAGCTCAAGTACCTGCCCGAGCGCGTTGATTTCGGCGCTTTTCAAGGCACGAAGCTGCTGGAGATCGGTTGTGGCGTGGGCATAGACCTGGTGAGATTTGCAGCAGGTGGGGCCCGTGTGACCGGAATCGATTTGGCTGAAAGATCCATCGAGTTGGCGCGCCAAAATCTCGGACAACAAGATCTCGAAGCTGAGTTGAGCGTGATGGATGGGGAAGCCATGGAGTACCCTGACAATCGGTTCGATGTGGTCTACGCACACGGCGTGCTGCAATACACCGCCGATCCCCCCCGCATGGTCTCCGAGATTCTTCGAGTGCTGAAACCGGGCGGGCAGGCGATCTTGATGGTCTACAATCGAGTCTCCTGGCTCAACGCGCTGTCAAGGATCACAGGAGTCCCAATAGAACATCAAGAGGCGCCATTTCTGCACAAATTCTCCCCCCGTGAGTTTCGGTCCCTGCTGGGCGAATTCTCCGACGTCACGATCCTGACGGAACGCTTCCCGGTTCCCACGAAACTCCACCAGGGTCTCAAGGCGGTCCTCTACAACGAGCTCTTTGTGCGCGCCTTCAACCTGCTTCCGCAAAGATGGGTGCAGCCATTTGGCTGGCACTTGATGGCGTTTGCCCGTGCGGAGGCGACATGACCACCGCTCTACGGCGTGATCCGCGCGCCCTTGCCGGGGGGGCGTTTGACGTTTTGGTCGTTGGCGGCGGGATCAGCGGTGCCTGCATCTTGCGTGATGCTGCGATGCGCGGTCTGAAGGCTGCCCTGGTCGAGCAGGGGGACTTCGGCGAGGCAACCTCCTCCAACAGTATGCGAGTGATCCACGGCGGGCTTCGCTATCTGCAGGACGCGGATTTGCGACGGGTGCGGAGGATGATCGCAGAGCGCCGAAGTTGGCAGCGAATCGCCCCTCATCAGGTCCATCCACTTGCGTTCATGCTGCCCACACATGGGCATGGATTGCGTTCTCGCAGGGCCATGGCCGCTGCGCTGCGACTTAACGATTGGCTGGGCTTCGATCGCAATCGAGGTGTTCCAAAGGAGATCGAGCTGCCTTCCAGCCGGGTCATGGGGCGGGAAGCCAGCCTTGGAATTCTCCCCGGTCTTGACTCTGAAGGCCATGTGACGGGGGCGGCGCTGTGGTACGACGCGCAGATTTACAACTCCGAACAGCTGCTGTTTTCGATATTGGAATCGGCTGGTCAAGATGGGGCACGGTTCCTGAATTACGTAAAGGCTGCCGAATTGCTGATAGAGGATGATCGTGTCGTTGGCGTGCATGCTCGGGATCAGATAACCGGGGAGGGGTTCGATATCAGGGCGGCGATGGTCGTTAACGCCGCGGGGCCCTGGGCGGATCAACTTCTGACGGGACTTGGCCACGCAAACGGGCGTTATTTCCGGCCGTCATTGGCGATGAATCTGGTCGTACCTCAACTTTTGCCAGATATTGCCGTGGGTCTGACGGTCCCCACTGGGAGCAACGGACGACAGAGGACTTTCTTTGCCGTCCCCTGGCGCGGCGTTTCCATCATCGGTACGAGTCACACGGACTACGGTGGGACGACTGGCGGGCTGGAACCTGATGAGGGCTCCATTGAGCGCTTGCTGCGCGCCAGCCGCCGGATGTTCCCGGGCGCCCATCTGCAGCGGGATGATGTGCTTTGGGTCCACTTTGGCTTGTTGCCACAAGCCGCGGATGGGGGCGCGAGCCGGGTCGACCTGTGGCGGCAGGGCAGAGTCATCGATCACCGCGCGCGAGACGGGATCGAGGGTCTTATTACAGCCATCGGAGTGAAGTACACGGAGGCGCGCTGGTTGGCGGAACGCACTGTCGACCTTGTCTCTTCACACCGGACCGAAAAGCTGGCGCCTTGCAGCACGAAATCTACCCCGATCGTAGGAGGTGACCTGGGATCCGTCGGCGCACTCACAAACGAGCTAAGGGAAAAATATCCAGGGATCAGCCGGCTCGCTGCCCACTCGCTTGTTCGCACCTATGGACAACAGGCCCTTGAGATTTTGCGTCTGAGCCGCGGATCCAGCAAAATGTTACGGCCGGTCGAGGGTCAGAATGAGGTATTGCGCGTGGAGATAGTCTACGCGGTTCGCCGCCAGATGGCGCAGCATCTGGAGGACGTCATGCTACGACGCACCAATTTGGCCAGCCGGGGCTGGCCGGGCGAAGCAGTTAGCGAGGAAGTGGCCCGGATCATGGCCGAGGAATTGGACTGGACGGAGAGCCGGCAATTGGAGGAGATAAGCTTTCTTAGGGAGAGGCTGCGTCAGAAAGTGGCGGTCTAGGTCAACCACGAAGATGCCATCACCGATCGCTCATTCTGTCACTGGCATTGTTGCAGCGAACTACTGGGATCGTGCGAGCAAGACTACACTCGGGGTCTTGGCGACCCCCGCCCGGCTGGGGCTTCTGATCTTGCTTGCAAATTTGCCAGATCTTGACTTCGCAGGTGACCTGTTGCTGGGCCAGCGAGTTCACCACACCTTCACGCACAGCATCGCATTCGCGCTGGGGTTCAGCTTGATTTTGGCCGTCGTGTTGTTTGGGCTCGGATTTTCTTTCCGCTGGGCGTTTGGGCTCATCATGTCGGTCTATGCATCGCATATCGCCCTGGACATGCTGGGTGGTGGCCCTGGAGTACAGTTGTTCTGGCCATGGTCTGCGGAGTACGTACGCTCTTCTATTCAATTCTTTCCGTCGGTGCACCATTCACGTGGACTGGTCGACTTTAGTCACCTCGTCTTTGTGGGGTTTGAACTCGCCTACGCGGGATTGCTCATATGGCTGACGAAAATGGGGGGTCGAATACTTCGGAAGGATATGAATGAAGAGCTCGAAAGTGCCTGAGAAGAACCGGCTGGCGTCTGTTGAACCGCACCAGTTAAAGGCCTTTTGAAGAACCCCTGAGAAACCGCTCCAAATAGAAGACGGGCTCTCGATTCGAACCTCGCTGGCGCTCGCGCAAGCGAGCGCCTTATCAGGGCGTTGTAGCACAGCGCTCCCATGCTGTGCGCGGTGCCGATTATGATTTCAATCCCGCTCATTTTGGCCAGCTCCTCATCTACGATGACCCCGTGACTGAATGCTTAGTAGAGCTGCGAACTTCGTTCCTGGCTGTGGTAGATCGAAAGACGTTAAGAGGTGACGATTGTGTGTGGAATCTGCGGTAAGTTTGCTGGACGAGATGTAACCCAATCTGAGATGACTCGAATGACGGATGCCATCGCGCACCGCGGTCCGGATGACGAGGGATTCTTCATCGACGGGCAAGTCGGTCTTGGGGCACGACGGTTGAGCATCATCGACCTTGATGGGGGCAGCCAACCCATGTCCAACGAAGATGGCTCCCTGTGGATCGTATTCAACGGTGAAATCTACAACTATTTGGATCTCCGAGCTCGCCTCGAGCGGGCAGGGCATGTCTTTTCTACCGAGTCGGATACTGAAGTGATACTGCATCTGTATGAAGATCGAGGTCCGAATTGCTTGGAGCAGTTGAGGGGGATGTTCGCATTCGCTATATGGGATGGGCACAATCGCGAGCTCTTTCTTGCCCGCGATCGGTTAGGCCAGAAGCCGCTGTTTTATTCTCATTACGCGGGTGACTTTCAGTTTGCCTCCGAGATCAAGTCGTTGTTGGCGAACCCGAATTTGCCGAGGGAAATCGACTACGAGTCGATCTATCACTATCTATCTTTGCGCTTCATTCCTGCGCCCAGAACAATGTTTGAACATATTCAGAAGCTTCCACCTGCTCACTATCTGATCTACAGAGATGGCTCGGTCCATGTCTCCCAGTACTGGGAGCTATCGTTCGAAGAAAAATTGGAGATCAATGCGGATGAGCTGTTGGAGGGCTTGGGTGACAAGTTGAATGAAGCTGTTGCCTCCCACTTGATTAGCGATGTTCCGGTGGGTGCGTTTCTGAGTGGTGGTATGGATTCGAGCATGGTTGTTGCCATGATGGCCAGGTCGATGGCCTTGAAACCAAGCACGTTCGCGATCGGCGTCAACGAACAGGTGTTCAATGAGCTCCCCTACGCTCGAACAGTTGCGGGGCACGTCGGAACGAGACATTATGAGGAGTTGGTGAAGTCAAATCTGATCCGGTTATTGCCTGAAATGATTTGGCATCTGGATGAGCCCTCGGATCCAATTGCAGCGTGCATGTATCACGCGGCGGAATTGGCTTCACGCCATGTGAAGGTGGTATTGGGCGGCGATGGGGGAGACGAGCTGTTCGCCGGCTTCGATCGCTATCGAGGACTGCACTATTCAGGGCTTTACAGCCTTGTGCCGAGATGGATCCGTGACAAGGTGATCGGTCCTGCGCTCTCCTTTATCCCTGAGAGCTTCAGCTATAAGAGCTGGACTCAACGAGTGCGATGGTTTCACCAGGTTGCCTCATCCGGTGGGAAGGGGGCTCAATACGCGGCAGCGACCTCGTTTTTCCGCTTCAATGAACGGGAGAAACGGGAGCTCTTTCAGGATGAGCTGTGGAGAGAGTTGAAATCGTTGAACTCGGCAGAGCTCATGGTCGATATTTTTGAACGAGCGCCGGCAGACTCCCTCACAGATCGAATGCTCTACACAGACTTTGTCACGCGCCTGCCCGAACACTCGCTTATGTTGACGGACAGGATGACGATGGCCCACAGCTTGGAAGCGCGGTCGCCTTTTCTGGACCATGAATTGGTTGAGTATGTCGCCAAATTTCCGAGCAACCTCAAGATCAGGAACGGTGAGCTCAAGTCGATTCTGCGTCAGCTGGCGAAATCTTATCTGCCTGAATCAATTGTGGAGCGAAAGAAGCAAGGATTCATGTTTCCCGTTGCCTACTGGTTTCGAGGGGAGCTGTACGATTTCTTGCGTGCCACATTATTGAATTCAACGTTCATCAAAGAGGGGGTTTTTCGGCGAGATTACATCGAGCGGTTGATTGAGGAACACCACAAAAGTCAAGTTGATCATCACGTCCGCTTGTGGATGTTGTTGAACCTCGAGCTCTGGTACCAGCTTTACCTCGGAGACCGCTCACCCCACGCAATTTCCGAGGAGATTCGCGAGAGGGTTGCAATACCTTCCAATGGGGACAGTATGTACTCGCCCGTTGTTAAGTCGGGTCAGAGTATTTTGATCGAATAGGGGATGCAGGAGATCAACGGTCATCTTTCTTGCGGTCCAGCGCTTCTACGTCGTCCAGGGGAGGAGCCGAGGAGCCTGCCGGGGATTCTCTGTGCCGCCTAAACAGCATCCGTGGATATGCAGTGTCGTAGCTCTGTTAATGTGCGGTGGCTGTGCGGCGCCCGTCCCTGAGACGGTTCATGAGCTTGCCGGAACGCCCGTGACGCCGGTCCCGTCGGGCCCCCGCAGCAGACCTACCGCTCCGTCATCTTACGGCGCGCCGAACCTCGACCAAGTCAGGCAGTGGGAAATGCACGAGATTGTGTTGCAAAGTTCTCAGGAATACGAGAATCCGTTCACGGATGTGGAGGCCTTCGCGGACTTCGAATCCGAACAGGGTCGGCAAGTCCGCGTCTACGGCTTCTATGATGGGAACGGCGAAGGAGGACCGGGCAACCTCTGGAAAATTCGATTCATGACGGGCGAGCAAGGATTATGGCACTGGTCAGCCAGTTCCAGCGATCCGCAGAATTTGGGTTTCAATCGACCGGCTGGAACCTTTGAGGTGATTGGCTCCCGTGTGCCCGGTCCGCTGTCCCCGGATCCACGGCGACCTACGGTCTGGCGCCACGCAAATGGTGAACCCTTCCTTTGGACGTTGGGCTATTCAATCCATATGTTGGGGGCCGACCGGTCCCATCCGACCCTCGGTGGCTGGGAAGATTACTTGGAATGGCTCGAGATCCATGAGTTCAATGGGGTCATGTTCACACTTCAAGTCCCCAGCTTCGCATCTTGCAGCACATGTCGGCGAGGGATGGCACCTTGGACCGAGCTGGGCTCTGCTCCACCGCCCGCGTACGCATTTGAACGCAGCGGATCGGTGGACTATCTGCTGATGCCTTGGGCGAGGCGTGGAGAGCATCGCCAGTTCGGCAGGAATGCACGTGAGACCGATTTCTCCCGTTTGTATCTGCCCTTCTGGGTCAAACTCGACGCGGTCGTCGAAGCGCTGGCTGAGCGAGGGATGATCGCACACATGATGCAGTATGACGATCAAACTTTCCATCCCCCCCAGGGGAGTCAAGCCGAGCGGCTGTATTGGGACTACATCTTGCGTCGAACCGGTGGGTATTGGAACGTCGCATACAACGATGGCATTGATCTGGGAGAATACCGGGCAATCCCCGGTTGGGTAGAGGAATGGCAGGAGTACTTCGAGGAGAACGACCCTTTCAGCCATCCTCGATCTTCCCGGCATGGGGACGATGATCGGCCTTCAGCCACATGGAGGAGCGTTCAAGCGGCGGACGACGTGCACCCAAAGAGCATTGATGCGTGGCGGCGACTGATGACCGCCAGTCCTTCTAAACCCATTACAGAGGATGATGGCATTCGAGCGCTGAACTACCGTTCTGGCCTGTCAGCAGAACGTTTCCTGCAATTGGCCTGGTGGTCAGTGCTATCGGGCCCTGGTTCTTTCGGCGCTACCTGGGCGGGCGAGTTTGAACCCGGAAACTGGTACACGAACCTGGGGAATTCCAGCCTGGGAATGCATTACGTGAAACTGCGCAATCAATTCATCTTGGAATTCGACGCACAATCGGGCCTTCAAATACCGTTTTGGAAACTGGAAGTAAGCGATGAATTGGTCAAAGGAGACTCGGTCTACTGTGTGTCCTCGGACGATGGGGATCATTATTTAGTCTATTTCGAGGGAGACAGATCAGCGGATCTAGATCTTGCCAATGCTGAGCGACCGCTGCCGGCTACATGGTTCGATCCATTGACGGGCGACCAACTTGAGGCGGGAACGATCCAGCCCGGTGGGGTCGTGGAAGTTGAATCGCCGTTCTCGCCACCTTCGGTCTTGTACTTGGGAGCTGGAGAGTGAAATCTGGGTTCCAACGCCCTTGTAAGGTTGCCAGAGAAGATTCCGGTCCAGCATCATGTTGAGCCCGTTTGTACGCATACTTCAACGTTATCTCTATATTGGTGCGCTTGCGTCCGTGTATTATTTTCTTCGCTACCGCTGCTACGTGAGTCCTCAATCCCGTGTTCAGCTGTCCAGCAACATCAGCATCGGCCAGGGAACGGTCATAAAGCCGTTTGCCATCCTGCAAACCCATACGGGTGATTTAAGGATTGGTAAGAATTGCGCCATCAGCAGCTTCAATCATCTCTCCGCGGGGGAGGCCAATCTGCTGTTGGGCGACCACGTTCGTATTGGTCCCAATACGACCATCGTGGCTTCGAGCCGCAACTTCCGCGATCGCAGCCGTCGTATCGCTCAGCAGGGCTTCAGCCACCAAGGCGTGCAAATAGGTGATGATGTCCTTATCGGAGCGGGGGTTGTCATTTTGGACGGGGTGGAGATTGGGCAGGGGGCTGTGATCGGTGCAGGCAGCGTAGTGACGTCCTCCGTCGAACCGTATGTAGTTGTCGCAGGTTCCCCTGCTCAACCATTAGGCGCCAGATCTTAGTCCATCATTCTATGAAACAGGAAGCTATGACCATGAAGAAGAAGGCTCTTCTTTTGATAAGAGTCTTGGTAACGGTTTCACTCGTGGCCTTCCTTGTCTATTGGGTTGACCTTGAGCGATTGGTCAATCAGTTAAGGCAACCCGACCTGAAGCTGCTGGCGCTGGCTTCACTCATGCTTATTGTTCAGTATTTCGTAAGCGCTTTTCGATGGCAACAAATACTTGCTGCAGATGGAATTCCGCACTCGCTGCTTTTCCTGGTGAAGACTTATCTGATCGGAAACTTTCTAAGTCTCTTTCTACCCACGGGGTTTGGTGGGGATATCTATCGCGTTCACGCACTGAACCGTGTAAATTCCGACATGGGTAGAAGCACCTCTTCCGTATTGTTCGACCGAGCATCAGGACTATTTGCCCTGCTCTCGATTTCTTTGGTGGGGGGGCTTTTCCTGCCAGGCAATCCGTTTGGGCTTGGACTTCTGGCCATCTATGTAGCCGGCATCGTTGGCTTTGTGGTGATGACCTCTTCATTTGTCATGGATTGGCTATCGGGGATTCGATGGAGACCAGTTCAGATCCTTTTGGGGATTCTGAGGTCATTCCGCCAGTACAGGACGAAAACAGGGAAGATTCTGATCATAATTTCTGTATCCTTGTTATTTCAGTTCAATATTGTGGTCATTAACAAAATCTACGCGGCTGCGTTGGACGTCACAATCCCGTTTCTGCACTTGATGGTGATTATCCCCATCATCTATCTAACTGAGGCTGTTCCCATCTCGATCAATGGGCTGGGGGTTCGAGAAAGCGCGTTCGCTTTCTTTTTCAGCTTGCTTGGATTTTCCGCGGCGGATGGTCTGGCAGTCTCGCTCTTGGTGCTTGTGATGAGGTATCTGGTTGGGATATTGGGCGGGGCTGTCTTCCTGGTCGACTCCATTCGCTCTCGATCCCAGGAGAGAGTCTTGGACCGTGCCGGTCCCGCCGACGTTTGACAGAAGACCAGAGTTGAGGAACCGGGGCTATGGTGGGGCCCCGCCACGCGCGACATCCTGGCGATACACAGAAAGGATCAGGATGAGAGTGTCCATCTCGGAGGTCGGTAGCGCATGATCGAAGGATTGATTACGAAAATAGAAGAAGACGCACGTTGGCAGGTCGCGCTCTTGGTGTTGATCTTGGCCCTGGCACTGGGGCTGCGCCTCTATCGATTGGGCGATTGGAGCTTCTGGGGTGATGAAGCCATCACCCTCGAGCGAGCGAGCGGCATTTTCAGTTTGTCCCTCTCACGCTGGTCCCCATCGTTGCTGTTGACGAACCTGGCGTTCGGGGTGTTCGGCATGAGTGAATGGTCGGCGAGGATTGTCCCGGCACTCGGCGGCGTCATCACAGTTGCCGTCGTTTACGCCCTTGTAAACGAGATATTTGACCCGATGGTTGCTGCCGTCGCCAGTGGGCTGCTTGCAATTTCTCCGTGGCATATCTATTGGTCGCAAAATGCGCGCTTCTACACATTCTTGCTTCTTTTCTTCACACTCGGTCTTCTGTACTTCTATATCGGTCTTGAAAAGGACCGTCTATCGTACATTCTACTCTCTCTTGGATTCTTCGGGCTCGCGGTGATCGAGCGAATGGTGGGCCTCTTCTTCGTGCCCGTAGTTGGGGGTTATCTCGTTCTTCTTTATCTTCTCCGGTTTGAAAAACCGCCTGGTCTCCGGCTGCGCAACATCCTGGCCTTTGGTGTTCCCTTGCTGGCCGGCTCACTCCTTGCCGTTCGTAGCCTCTCGTTGTTTTCGGATCCCAGCAGCTGGCAGACTTCGTTCGGCTGGATCAACGCCAATCCGTTCTGGATCGCGGCGGGGGTGGTGTATTACGTGGGGCTTCCAGGCATCGTTCTTGGGAGTCTTGGCGGCGCCTACCTAATGCTCTCAAAGGATCGGGCCGGTCTATTGTTCACGATAGCCGCGTTGGTTCCCCTCTTGTCGATTATGCTCGTTTCCCTCGTTCAATACTCGGCGAATCGATATGTGTTCGTCTCCTTAACGGCTTGGCTCATCCTCGCCGCGATTGCGGCCGTGGAACTATTGCGAGCAGTTCGTGGTGCCCCGCATCACTATTTGGCGCTGGGTGCTATGGCCATCCTGATTCTGCAACCGATGAGCGAAGATGTGCTTTACTACCGATATCAGCACGGCAACCGGGATAACTGGAGGGCGGCGTTTGCCTTTATTGAGACAAATATGCGGGATGGCGATCGGGTGATTAGCGGAAACCCGGCCGTAGGTAGATACTATTTGGACGGTGAGGTGTCGGGAATGGCCTATCTGGAGGAGGCGGACTTGGAAGGGGTCAATTCCCGGACCTGGTTCGTAGAGGACATGACCGTGGCTAAGAAATGGCCGCATGTTCACCGGTGGTTAAGAGGGCATGCCACCCTTGTCAGGCAGTTCGATGTCCAAGTCCGAGCCAGAACTTTTGAAATGAATGTCTACCTTTATCAGCCGACTTCCCTGTCCGCGGACGCGATTTCAGACTAGTTTGCTCTGGATGCTTGTTTCGTGGCGTGCATCACCCTACATCCCGGACTCGTTGTATCTACAATCGTTGCCAAATACGACCGAACGGAGTTCGTCTCCGCGCTCCAGGCACGGAGATGCTGGAGTAGGCAGGATCCGGCTCAGGCCTGAGCGGATATGGCTGGGCTGCGCGAATGGATTTTAGGAGGTTAGAATTCACGTTATGACGGAATCTAGCGCCTCGGTAGGCCAAGGAGCTGCCGATCACCAGCAGAATCCACCCTGGCAGCTGAAGATGTTCAGCAAGACGCTCAAAAAGAGGCAGAAACTAAGCCTGCTTCTTGAGGAGATCGGCGAGGTGCGGGGCAAATCCTGTGTCCTGATCACTTGTGGCGACAACAACGGCGCGTTGAACTGGCATTTCAAGCGCCAGGGCGGCACATGGACGTGGGTCGATGCCGAGGAAGAGTCGGTCTCGCAAATCTCCAACTTGCTGGGCGATCCCGTGTTGGTCATGGATAAGTCTACGCCGAGGCTTGATTTGCCGGACGATGCGTTTGATGTCGTGGTGACGATTGACGTCCACGAACATCTTCCGGATCCGGCGGCTTTCAACCGAGAGGTGGAGCGGATTGTGAAAGCTGGAGGGGTCGTCGTATTTACCACTCCCAATGGTGATGAAGGCAAGTTCCTGACTCGAGTCAAGAAATGGATCGGCATGGGGCCCGAGGTCTACGGGCACAGAGTCGTTGGATTTTCACTTGGCGAACTTGAACACCAGATGCGGAAGGTTGGTTTGGAGCCGTTCCATCGTGCCAGTTACTCCCATTTTTTCACCGAGATGATAGAATTGGTCATCAATTTCGCCTACGTCAAACTGCTCGCCAAGCGGTCCCGGGAGGAGGTCCAGGAGGGACAGATCGCGCCGCAGAATCAGGGCCAGCTGAACTCGGTTGGAAAGACCTATCGTCTTTACTCCCTCATCTATCCGCTCGTCTGGGCCGTTTCCCAGCTGGACAAGCTCATCGCGTTCCAGCAGGGTTATGCGGTGGTCGTCTCGGGCCGGAAACCCAGTAGATGAACGTTCTGGTCACCGGCGCCGGCGGTTTCATTGGACGGCACCTGGTCGCGGATCAACTGAAGAAGTCGCGGGACGTCACAGCCGTCGATCTGGATCTTGGCGCCCTCGAGACGATAGACGACCATCCAAGACTTGAACGGGTCGAAGCGGATTTCACCGATCCGGAACCCATACAAGACTTGCTCGCCGGCCAGGACGTGGTGTTTCACCTCGCCAGTCTGCACCTCGAGACGGCAGTGGACGAGGATCTCTTTTGGAAGGTGAACGCCGAAGGCTCCCTGGGCTTCGTCGAGCAATCCCACGAGGCCGGCGTACGTCGGTTCGTCCACTGCAGCACTGTGGGGGTCTACGGGGACATCGAAGAGCCCCCGGCTGACGAAGACACCGAGTGTCACCCGGATATCGCCTACGAAAAGTCCAAGCTCGCCGGTGAGCGGTACGTCTGCGATTACGCTGAGCGAACCGGTTATCCCCTTGTGGTCATAAGGCCCGCGTGGGTGTACGGATTCGGCTGCCCCAGGACGTTGAAACTGGCCCGCACCATTCAGAGCGGTCGCTTCTTCTACGTCGGCGACGGGAAGAATCTGCGACATCCCATCTACATCGATGACATGCTTGAAGGCTTCGAGCTGGCGGTGACCCATCCGAACGCCCCCGGTCAGGTCCTGATCATGGCGGGGCCACGAGCGGTCACGATTCGGACCCTCGTCGCGATCATCGCGCAGGAGCTGGGAGTTCAAGAGCCGCGGCTGCGTTTGCCGAGGCCCCTGGTTTGGGCCGGGGCGCTGGCGGTGGAAAAGGGGTTCGGGTTGCTGGGGAAGGAGCCGCCCTTCAGCCGGCGGAGCTTGAAGTTCTTCGACGGCGACACGGCGTTCGCCATCGACAAAGCCCGCCGTGCGGTCGGCTTCGATCCCCGGGTTGAGCTGCATGAAGGGATGAATCACACCCTGGCCGAAATGGCCCGGGCCGGACAGATTTGACGCGCGCCGGCCTCAAGCACTCACGTCAACGAACGTCGAATTCGAAGGAGGTGGTGCCTATTCAGGATTAGAGGTTTGGGTCACAATATGGGTATCGGTGCAACTGAAGAACGACTTGGATCCCAAAAATACGAGGGAGGAATTTCAATGAACGGCAAGGGTACTGCTTTTCGAGGCGTCCTTACGGCCATGGTCATGTTGTCCATGACCCTGACCGTCTTTAGTCCTGCAGCGGCCGCCACCTTCAGCGCTACGATCGATTTCGAAGATGGTCTGGCGGCCGGAGATATCGTCTCGAGTGTTTCACACGGGACGGGAATCTCCGGGGATGATGGTGGTGGATCCGTTGGGGTTTTTGGTTCCAATCCGTCCCTGGCTGGTAATCAGGCGATGATCTTCGACGCCACTTGTGGTGGAAGCACACCGTGCAGCGGTGGCGACGATGATCTCTTCAAGCCAAGCCTTGGGAATGTCCTCATCATCTCCGAGGACGGCGACTCCTCCAATCCCGACGATGCCGACGTGGCCGGAGCGGTCTTCAGCTTCGACTTCACAGGATGGGCCGACGGAGAAGTGACCGTGGACAGCATCACCGTGATGGATGTGGAGTTCGATGAGAACGAGGGCGATGCCGAAGTGACCCTCTACGACGGTGTAACCCCGCTCGCTGTGGTCCCGCTGCCGGACACGGGGGATAATGGCACAGCCGTGGTACCCATTGGGGTTTCGGGAGTCACCAACATGGACGTGGACCTGAATGGCTCCGGCGCCATAGACAACATCGAAATCTCATGGGAGGAAGAGGAAGAAGAAGAAGATGGCGAAGGCTGCACGCCCGGCTTCTGGAAGCAGGAGCACCACTTCGACTCCTGGACCGGCCATGCCCCCACCGACTCCTACGACACAGTCTTCGGTGTGACGTCCTCATTTGGCGGGACGACGCTTGAGGATGCCCTGAACGCGAAGGGTGGCGGCGAGGCTGCCCTTGCGCGCCACGCCGTGGCGGCGCTGCTCAACGCGGCCAGCCCGGATGTCGATTACCTCTTCAGCGAAGGGGACGTGATCTCGATCGTCCAGGCGGCCTATGGCAGCGGTGACTTCGAGGCCGCTAAGGATCAGCTCGAGGCGCAGAACGAACTCGTTTGCGAGCTGGACTAAAGGAGACTTGGCCGGCGACAAGCAGGGGGAGCAGGGCTATACCGGCCCTGCTCCCCTGAATCGGCCATCCGGCACGATTCTCGGTGCGCCGGAAGCAGGCATCTCTTCTTCCAGATTTGGATGAGTTGATCCGTCAAAACGGAATCACGGATGAAGGAGGGACCATGAGGGTCTTGGGAATCACAACCGAGGGAGATAGCGGCGCTGCAATCGTCGAAGACGGCGCCATCCTCGCCGCGGTCAATGAGGAGCGTCTTGCCCGCATGAAGCTGGTTGTGGGCTTTCCTCGTCTGTCGATTGAGGAAGTTCTACAGCTCAGCGACACGGGTGTACAGGACCTGGATGCCGTCATTGTGGCGGCGGAGCGCAGTATTTTCGTCGACGAATTGGAGCCATTCAATGGCTGGCTTCAGGTTTCGGACAACGGCCGTCCAGGCAATCTGATCAAAAGAGCAGCTTCACGCTTGTCCAAATTCCGTGACCGGCTTCCATTCCTAGAATCCGGTTATTACGCCTTACTCGCGCCTTCCTTCCGGGAACGGCGCCGGCGGATACAGCAAATACTACGTGAGGAATTGGGGATTCGCTGCCCGATCCGCTTTGTGGATCACCACTTCGCCCATGTGACCTCGGCGTACTTCACCAGTGGATTTGAGGACGCCTTGATCGTCTCCATCGATGGCGGAGGCGACGGACGAAGCTCGCTCATTTATCAGGTGCGCGATGGGCGTTTCAGTTACCTCCATGAAGTTTCAGCGTTTCACTCGTTGGGAAATTATTACGCCTACGTCACGCATCTCTGTGGCTACAAGGCGATGAAGCACGAAGGGAAGATCACGGGCCTGGCGGCCCACGGAGAGCCCAAGTACGTGGACCTGCTTCAGGAGTTCATCGACGAGGAAAGTGGGACCTTCATCAATCGAAGTGGCGTCGTATTTCAGGCGGCCGTCGAAGCGTTAGAGCGGCGCTTGCCAGATGGCTGGACGAAGGAAGACTTGGCCGCAAGCGTCCAGCAGCACTTTGAGAGCTTGGTGAAGAGCTATATCCGGCACTGGGCTCGGAGCTCGGGGATCAGGGATCTGGCTTTGGCCGGGGGGGTGTTCGCGAACGTCCGCGTCAACCAGGAAGTCTTGGCGCTCCCTGAGATCGATCGGATCTTCATTCACCCTCACATGAGCGACGGCGGGCTGTCCGTCGGAGCCGCGCTGTCGGCGTGCGTCCCGGGTGTACTTGAGCAGACAATGAGATGCGAGCAGCGGGCCATTCCGGATGTGTATCTCGGTCGGGACCTTGAAGAAAAGGCGATCCTCGAGGCGCTTGAAAAGCATCAGTTGGAGCCGGAAGAGATTGAAGGGACGATCGAGGAAGCGATCGCCAAGCTGCTCATTCAAGGCTACGTGGTGGCCAGGGCCAGCGGGCGTATGGAATACGGACCCCGGGCGCTGGGGAACCGCTCGATTCTCTATCAACCGACCGATGCAAGTGTCAACGACTGGCTGAACGCCAATCTCAAGAGGACCGAGTTCATGCCGTTTGCCCCTTCCACCCTGTACGAGGAGCGCGCAGCGTGTTACGAGCGGGTGGAGGGAGCCGAACATCCGGGCGAATTCATGACGATCACTTTTCACTGTACGCCGTGGATGCGGAACGTCATGAAGGGCGTCGTCCATGTGGACGGAACTGCGCGTCCGCACCTGGTCCGTAAAGATCGCAATCCCAGCTTCCACCGGGTCATTGAGCACTTTTATGAAAGAACCGGACTTCCGGCGATCATAAACACCAGCTTCAATATGCATGAGGAACCGATCGTAAACAGCGCCGACGATTGTGTGCGGGCCTTTCTGGCCGGCAACTTGGATTATCTGGCCCTCGGGCAGCATTTGGTCAAGCATCCCGAGCCACTGACCCATGAGCTGCGGCCAGTTGAATCGGAGCGTATGGGCGAGGAAAAAACCAGCGCATGACGGTCGCGTCCGAAGAGTCCCTCAGTCCAGACGAGGCAGTCCAAAAGGCTGCCGAGGTTCAGGTGGACGGCGGGGAGTTATTGGGATCAGGAGGAAAGTACGCATCTCCGCTGCGCTTGCCCACCTGGTTGCGGCTGGCGATAGGCGGCGCCTTATTGGCCTATCTGATTTGGCGGAGTGACGTTAGCCGCCTGGCCATGACCCTGGCCCGCGTGGACACGACATGGTTGATGGTGGCAGTCGGGGTTCAGTTGATCGGGAAGGCGATTTGGTCCCTGCGTTGGAAGGCGGTCTTACGAGCGCTCCGGCATGAGGTTTCCTTCTGGCGTTTGTTCCGCGGCATTTTTATCGGTCAATTCTTCAACAATTTTCTGCCTACCAGCGTCGGAGGGGACTTTTACCGGGGTTACTGGATCCTTGACGATGCAGGTGAGTACAGACGTTCAATGTTCATCGTGTTCCTGGAACGTTTCATCGGCCTTATCACGCTGGGGTATGTCGCCCTCACGGCGCTCGTCATCCTCCTCATTCAAACCGGGCAGAGTTTTGAGGGCGACATACTGGTCATAGGATTGGGGTTGTTGGCACTCTGCGGCTCTGGCATTTTGCTTCGGCCCTCGGTTTTCCGGCGCGCGGACGAACTGGTTGGCAGCATTTCAGGGGATTGGTTTCGTGACGTCCGGGCCATGGTCGGGCAAGGGCTGGAAGTTCTCCAACGAAGCGGCGGATCCCGGTGGGGCATCTACGCGCTTTCTGTTGCTGTGCAGTTTGTCGGGATCGGATTTTACTTCGCTCTGGGTAGGGCCATCATGGTCGAACTGGATTTTTGGCACTATGTCGTCATTGTGCCGCTTGTCAGCGTGGCAACCATGTTGCCGATCACCATGAATGGGTTGGGGGTCCGTGAAGGCTCACTCGTGCTCCTGATCCATGCGATCGGAGCGGATGTTGCGTTGGACCGCGCGTTGGCTCTTGGGCTTGTGGCCTCGTTCATGGTGCCGTTGATCTCACTGATAGGCGGATGGTTCTATATACGCGGGCGCGGTCAGGAAAACGAGGATGTCCGACTTTCGAGCACTGGATAAGTTCTTCGACAACATCGACTTCGTTGTTCCAGGGTACGAGCGCTCAAGCCAATATATGGTGGCGATTCATCGCGCGTTCTATGAGTGGGCGCGGGACCGAATCGCGGGAGCAGAAGCCCTCGATGCGGGCTGCGGCGAAGGGTATGGCGCCGACATTCTGGCCCAAACGGCGGAGCGGGTCGTGGGGATCGACATAAAGCCTGAGTTGGTCGCTCATGCTCGTCGTCGCTATCAACGTCCAAATTTGGACTTCAGACTCATGGATTGTGAGGCGATGAATTTTGGCCATTCGACCTTTGATGTCGTGGTCTCGAATGAGCTGATCGAACATCTGCCTGACTTCGAAGCCTTCCTGGTAGGAGCCCAGAAGGTGCTTAGATCCGGCGGGCGTTTCATGTGTGCCACCACCAACGCTGGGATTAGCTTTGGGAAGTCCGACGCAACGCCGATGAACCGCAACCATTATCGAGAGTTCGACGCCTCGGGACTTCGAGCCGAGCTCTCGAAATATTTCGACACCTGTCAGATCTACAGTGAGACCATGAATGAGCGCTTCAGAGCCTTCACGCTCGACCGCCGAGCCCGGGCTGTCGAGAACCTTCTCATTCGCATCGGTGTGAAGCACCGCATCCCCATTCGGCTTCGGAACTTCGTACGCCAGGCCCTGACCGGGGTGGATTTGGACAGGGCTACCGAGGCGGGGTTTGAGATTGTCGAGGGCGAGGTACACGATGCCTTGTACCTGATCGGGGTGGCAGAAAAACGTGGTTGGGAAGCGTCCGGTGACGATACCTGAGGTGAGCGGCGGTCCTTCGCTTTAGGCCCAACGATCAGATCCCTCGCCGAAGAGCCTACGATATGATCCGCCGTATTGTCACCGGTGTCCTTCTGGGGACGCTGGCTGGCGGCTTTGCCCTCGCTTTGAGCTTGCCGTCCTCATCGCCTCCAGAACCGCGGACGGTGCAAATCCCGGTGGATGGGTATAGGATTACCGGCTACGTGAGTGAGGCGAGGCAGGAGTCGGATCAGTGGATCGTTCTGGTCCACGGGAACCGGCGAGAAGGTCAGGGTCATCCCCTCTATGCGGCGCTGCAAGCTGGCCTAAGCAGAGAGGTCAACGTACTGGCGATTGACATGTGGGGCTTTGGTCGGTCTTCGGCTCGGGCCGAGGCTACAGCATCGAGCGCCTTCGACCGCTATCCTGATATTCGGGCAGCCATTGGGTATTTGAATGAGGAGTATGGTGCATCCGAGGACCAAATTTCGCTGGTTGGCCATTCGCTTGGCGCTCTCCAGGTCCTTCGCGCGGCCAACGCGGCAAGCGTTCGATCCGTCATAGCTTTGGGGCCGGCGGATTTTTCCGTGTTCATCGCCGAAAGGGAGTCCAGGGAGGCCTATCGGACCAAGTACGAACAGCGCACGGGCGTACGTATGACGGACGCTGTGTTCATTGACGAGGCGTCACGGTTCATCCCTTCCGCTCTCTTTGGACCGTGCCCCGACGTGCCGATCGTCCTCATTTTCGGCCAGCGGGACATCAGCGAGGGATTGAACCAACATCGGGAGGCGATCCCGAAGGCTTGTCGAGAGCAAATGAAGTGGAAGACTATTCCGTTGGCCGATCATATGTACTTTACGGAGGAGGCGAGGCTGCCAGGCGTTCTCGCCCGGGCGATGTCCAGGGGTGCTGTGGAGCTGTTGGTACGGAACATCCTTCATTTCGTCGGCAGTCCAACGGGATGAGAGTTAGCACTGCCGGTCTCTGCATCTTCGGAATTATCGCCATCGTTGGGTGCTCTCCCCCAATTCCAGCTGATCCATCAGCTACGACGGCTCCTCTGGCTGCGACGACCCCTTCCATCGAAGTGTCGGAGGCTGTGGAGAACGCCGGGGAGCTGGCGTCACCCACGGTGGGGGCGACACAGACCCTCGTCGAGCCGGACCGAGGAGCTGTCTCCCAATGGTCCTTGCTTGAGTTCGAGCTGAGCGGACCCGACTCTGAAATCGGCGAAGGAAAGGAAAACCCGTTTTCAGCTGAAGTCTCGGTTCGGTTTCAAGGACCGAGTGGACAGATTTACACTGTCCCTGCATTTTACGAAGGCGATGGACTCGGTTCGTTGAACGGGGATGTCTGGAAGGTCCGGTTTTCCCCGGATCAGCCCGGCCGATGGAGCTTCGAGAGTGTAGGCGGGGAATTTGTCCTTCAACCGAATGCCGGGGAATTCCTCGCGCGTTCAGCCGGTGGTTGTGACGACGAGACGCCCGGGGATCTGCCGAACTTCACCTGCGCCGGGCGCCTGCAGAATCACGGCGGGCATTACCTCTCTTTCTCCGATGGCACGCCGTGGCTGAAGGGTGGTGTGGATGATCCCGAGGACTTTCTCGCTCCCGGTCAGAATGCCGGCTTTGGATCGAAAAGGCAGGCCGTCGATTACCTGGCTGGTCACAACGTCAATTCAATGTACATCATGCTGAACAATGTGGGCGGGGATGCCAGGAACGTTTGGCCCTGGCTGGGTCGTACAGAAGGTGAGGCGGTTCAACGCCATCGTTACTTCGATATAAATCGTTTGGCCGAGTGGGAGGGATTGTTCCGTTATATACAGGGCCGTGGAATGGTCCTTCACCTTGTTCTGGAGGATGATTCCGGTTGGACGGGCTTCGACCGGGAGCTTTACTACCGCGAAATGGTCGCCCGATTCGGTCACCACAACGGGCTGATTTGGAACCTGAGCGAGGAATACAACGAAAACTACTCGCCTGCAGAAGTCAAGGAGCACGCGTCCTTATTGGCGGCGCTCGACCCTTATGATCATCCGATTACGGTGCATCACGCCGGGGGCCTCCGGAACTGGCGTCCGTTCCTTGCAGACCCGAACTTGGCGATGACGAGTTTTCAGACAAGGAGAGAACCTCAGAATGACCAGGCCGCTCGCTGGTACCGGATGGCGGAGGAATCTCAGTCCAGCCTCGTGATCTCGTTTGATGAGACTGGAAAGATCGGACCTCAACACCGCGATTTGGCCCGCCACATTTTATGGTCGGTTTACCTGGGAGGTGGCAATTACGAGATCCACACTTCTCCGCTCCGGAGCTACGAAGAATTCGAAGAACATCTCAATGACATTCATCGGGCTCGAGCATATGTTGAGCAGTTTCCCTATTGCCTGATGCAGCCGTCCAATCAAATGGTGGTTTCCGGGAACGCATATTTGTTTGGAGATCCGGAGACGGCCTTCATCGGTTACCTTCCGCAGGGAGGACGGGTTGAGCTTGACCTCTCCGACTCAAACCAGAGCTTCCGATTGGAGTGGTTCAACCCCAGGTCCGGTGAGACGACCGCAGGTGGCCCGATCGATCCTGAAGCTCAAGTACGTTTAGAGCCTCCATTTCCCGGGGATTCTGTTCTTGGATTGCGGGGTGAATCGGGGGCTTTCTCATCGTGTCGTTGAGGGCTCTACTTGGATGCAGGATCGCCTCTCTTCATCCGGGTATAGGCATGCGGTCCCTAACCCCTTCGGGTAAGAAGACGCAATACTCATGAGGATCCTATAGTGTTGCTCGAAAGTTGGCTCAAGTGGTTCGATTCGATCTTCGATCGGCTGGAGGACGATCGAAGGTTACGGTGGATTTGTATCATCACGATTTCAACTCTGGCCGCAGTGCTTCGCTTTTATCAGTTGGGCGAATGGAGCTTTTGGGGTGATGAGATCATCACCGTTAACCGCGCGCTCGACATAGACTTTGCGGGTGCGGGTCGCCTGTCCGTCTCCTTGCTTCTGACGTACCTTGCGATGGCGACGTTCGGTGTCGGTGAATGGAGCGCTCGGCTCGCCCCGGCGTTGGCCGGTATCGTGACGGTGCCGGTGTTATTCTTCCTGACCCGTCGCCTATTCAATGCGGGCACAGCCCTGGTTGCGGCGTCGCTGCTGGCGGTATCGCCTTGGCATCTGTACTGGTCACAAAACGCTCGGTTCTACGCTTTTATGCTTCTCTTTTACACCGTTGCGTTGGTTCTCTTCTACCTGGGCCTCGAACAGGATCGGCCTGTATATCTCCTCTTAGCTCTCGGATTCTTGGGACTGGCAGCCCTTGAGCGGTTGGTCGCACTCATCTTCCTTCCGGTCATTGGTCTTTATGTCCTGCTGCTATTCGTCGGTCCATTTGGGCTTTCGAAAGGGCTGAATGGTCGAAACCTCGCTGTATTTACGCTACCGGGTCTGGTGCCGGGGATGTACCTGGTTCTGACATTTCCTGCAGTGAGGGATCCTTCATTATGGTCTCAACTTTTCGGATGGGTCAACACCAATCCATTTTGGATCTTATCTGGGGTCGCTTACTATGTCGGGGTGGCCACAATTTGTGCGGCGACGGCGGCTGGAGTCTACCTTGTGCTTCATCGGAACCGTGCCGGGGCTCTCCTTGCTCTCGGCGCCGTCGTTCCCCTGTTGCTGATTGCGGCTGTCTCAACGTTTCAATACGCGGCCAACCGGTATGTCTTTGTCTCATTGACAAGCTGGTTGATTCTAGCCGGCGTTGCAGTTAGGGAGCTCTTTCGTGAGTCGTCTCCGGGTGGCCCTCGGCTTTTGGCAGCTGGACTTCTCATGATTCTGGTCTTCACTGCAGCCAGCGAAGACGCTCTGTATTACCTGTACCAACATGGCAATCGTGATAACTGGAAGGCGGCGTTCGAGTTCATCGGTGAGGAGAAGGCCCCCGATGACCTCGTCGTCAGCGCCAACCCGGCGCTCGGTCAGTATTACCTGGGCGAAGAGGTTCTGGGCATGGCCAATCTGGATGTTCAGCAGATCGGCGATGAAGGCCACAGGGTCTGGATTGTCGAGGATATGACGGCATCGGTCAAGTGGCCTCGGGCACGGCAGCGTCTGATCAGCCGCGGCGAACTCATCCGGGAATTCGACGTCCGTGTAAGGGCACGGAATTTCGAGATGAACGTCTACCTTATCGACAATGCGATTTCGCCGTCTGAATAGGCAGGTCGATGTCTTCCCCATTTTTTCGCAAGCGATTAAAATCGCGACTGCAATTCTCGAAGCAAATATAGAAGGAGGAAAGGCGCTCATCGAGGTTTGGAATCACCAAACCGAAAGCGCCGTAAAAACATGGATCTAAACGAAGCACTTGAACCTCTGAAACGTTGGTGGTGGCTGATTGTTCTCTCGAGCATCTTAGCTGGCGCGTCCAGCTTCTACGCCGTGTCCAAGCAGCCCCCAATCTATGCAACCCGCACGACGCTTATCGCAGGTAGTTCACTGTCCACGCTCAATCCATCCAGCGCGGATCTCCAACTGGCGCGCCAGCTGGCGACTCTCTATGCGGACGTGGCCCAGCGTGAGCCGATCAGAGACGCGACCCGGCAAGCCCTTGACTTGTCTCGATTGCCCCAGTACACGGTGTCCGTCCCGGGCAACGGTCAACTGATCGAAATCGTTGTGACCGATACGGATCCACAGCGGGCGAAGGTGGTCGCCGATGAGTTGGCCGCGCAGCTTATCCAACGCCTGCCCGAAAATGCAGGTGAGCTGGACCGGGAACGTCAGGCCTTCGCGGAGGGGCAGCTCGATTTCTTGGAGGAAAAGATTACAGAAACGGAAGAGCAAATTTTAGAAGTGCAGACTGAGCTGGCGGGACTTTCCAGTGCAGAACAAATCGCCGCCGCCCAATCGGACTTGAACGCGCTTCAAACAAAGTTGACCACGCTTCAGTCTAACTACGCAGCGCTTTTGAGCACGACCAATAATCAGGCCGTCAACACGATAAGCGTCATTGAGCCGGCCGACCTCCCCACGCGCGCAGTAAACTCGAATAAGTGGCTCTACATACTCCTTTCCACATCGCTTGGTTTTGTCCTCAGCGCTTCGGCCGCATATGGACTGGAGTACCTGGATAAATCATTGAAGAGCGAGGGGCAGGTAAGGGCTCTGTTGGATGCTCCCGTGATTGCCCGGCTTCCAAGGATTTCGCCGCAAGGCCACGGTCGCAGCAAGAATGCCATGGTCATCGATGACGAATTCTCGCCCGAGTACGAAACCTTCCGGCTTCTGAGGGCCAACCTTGAATTTGGTGACCCCGGCTACCAAAGCAGGTCGTTTCTGGTCGTGAGTTCAACACCGGGTGATGGCAAGAGCACCGTCGCGGTCAATCTAGCACACGCTTTCGCCCGCTCTGGAAAGAGGACGGTGATCGTTGACGCGGATCTGCGAAGGCCCGGGGTTCACCGTCCTTTGGGGGTCGGAAACATCAGGGGGTTGAGCGATCTGCTTTACAGGGACTGTAACCTCCAGGACGTGTTAGAAAAAACGGAAGTGGGGGGGTTATGGGCCGTGCCAACCGGGAGACCTCCGACCGACTCGCAGCACTCCGTCAACATCCGGCGAATGGAGCAGGTGATAAAAGAGATCGGCTCATATCACGAAACGATGATCATCGATGGGCCCCCTCTCATCATGGCGGATGCATCACTGTTAGCTTCTAGCGTGGACAAAGTGGTGGTTGTTGTCCGTCTAAATCACACTCCGAAGGACGCACTTCTCACTTCCTTCGACCAGCTAAGACGAGCCGGGGCTAATGTAGCCGGAATCGTCATTAACGATGCAAGTGGAAAGTATTCCGGTGGTTATCTTTATGAAGGTTATGGATACTTCGGACCGGATACGGACCTGGCGGCGGGAGACGGAACGGGGGCGATCTCCGCGCTGAAGAATCAGGTGAGCGGTTGGTTCGGGCGTCGCGACGGGGCGGATCAACAACAAGACGTTGTCGATATCGACGGACAGTTCTAAATGGAGAATGACCTGGACCGTTGCCCGGCCGGCCTCGATCAGAGCGTGAGAGGATTCAGCTCATGTCCTTCATTTCACCCATGACAGTCCGTACGATAACCAGGATACGTTCAGGCCGGTGTTTCCCAAGGGGTCAGAAGGCGAATATCCCCATGGCGGAGCATGGATAGAAGTCTTCACAGGATTTCCGCGGATTGCGCGAGGAGCGCATCGCCCGCTGGCTTGCTTTCTTGGATGTCCGGATCGCAGACGCCGGGCTGTGCGGATACCTGCATTTGGATGGGAATGCAAAGGCGGAGATGTCACCTTCCGGTGCACTCTTGCGGCCGTTGATCATCGGCGCCATCCTCGTATTGACAACTGGCCTACCGATTCTTATCGGTTCAATGCAAGCCGAGGATGAAGAACCCATTCTCCTTCCAGTGGTTGAGCCAATACTCGCCCCGAGTCATACTCATACGCAATCGACCGCGACGATAGGCGATGAGAGGACCCTGGCCGGTGGACGTTCCTCCCTGTCGACGCTCGCACTGACGCCGACGACGGGGCCTCTTAAAGGTGCTTATGTCGATGACGTCATCCAGCTGGTTGACGGCCGTTCCATGATTCGGATTATTGTGCCTCATGGGGTGGAGGGTGTATATAAGGCAGTTGTCACCGTCTGGGCCCCACTCCACTTCGATTGTTACATCCCCGCTGATTCCTACGGTCGGCTCTATTGTGTAGGTCCTCATCTTCCGAACGGAGCTGAAGCGAACATTCAGATCATCGATTTGGAGGTTCCGGCTCAAGATAGGGCGCCGGTCGTATCGCTGTGGTTTGTCGTTCCGCAGATCGTCGCGACGTCAACGAATCGACCGCCCGACCCCAGTCCCGCGCTACCGACGTCGACGGAGAGGCCAGCTTCGACCCCGGCCGCGACAGCCGCGCCGACCGGCAAACCTTCGCCTCCACCGCCTACTCAGACATCGCCGCCCACGGGCACGCCGACCGGCAAACCTTCGCCTCCAACGCCTACTCAGATATCGCCGCCCACGGGCACGCCGACCGGCAAACCTTCGCTCCCAACGCTTACTCAGACATCGCCGCCCACGGTCACGCCGACCAACACGGTTTCGCCGCCGACGGCTACTCAGGAACCGCCGCCAGCTGATACGCCGACGGATATGCCTCCTGAGCCGAAAGCCACCCGCACGCGACGACCCCCGGGTCCGCCGACGGATAAGCCTCCAGATCCGCCTGGTCCCCCGGCGCCGTGACCGACGGCAATGCCCGGCAACGCTGCGCACCCATAAACCTCTTTTGCAAGTCCCTGATGGTCACCTGACAGATCACCTCTGTACAGAATTGGTGCACCGTCTTCTCAAAGCGTCGAGCTATGCGCCGCAGCCGCCCATCGCAATTTCCGGCAATTCCATCCATGCCCTGTTTCTCATACATGGCTGACTACGTTTCGAACTTTGACTGACTTCTTCATCCTTTCCAAGCGCTCATCCGTCATACAGCTGTTGTTACCTGTAGCTCCATATGCAGGGATGCGATGGTTCGACCGGGGCTCCTCCCCAGAAGCTCTCCACCAGGAGCCTTCGTGCCGCAGGTTGGGCCGATGATCTGCGGTTCCCCGTGGAGTTCTTTAACCAAGGACGGAAAATGTCCCCATCAGATAAATTTGTTCGACTGTTCATCGTAGGCGTAAGCCTCCTGTTTTCCGGAAGTTTGCCAATACTGATCGGTCGACTTTCCGCGGGGCAAGAGGAGGTCGATAGCGCACCGTTACGCGATCGGGCTCCGACGGTCACGGACACCCCGGTTCGGTCTCATGTACCCGTGGGCGCTGCTCCAACATCGACAAGCCGGGCCTCTCTGGCAACGAAACCGCCGACGGAGACGCCCGACCCCTTTCAGCGCGCGCATGTTGACGGGGTGACACAGCTGGCGGACGGTCGCTCAATGATCCGGTTGATCGTGCCGGGCTTGATCGTAGGAGAGTACGACGCAATCGTTACGGTATGGCGGCCGCAACAATTCGATTGCTTCATCCCCGATGATTCCGTCCATCGGCTCTATTGCGTAGGCCCACACCTTCCGTACGGAATTGAAGGGCTCATTGAGATCATTGACATGGAGAATCCTTCTCAGGATGGGGCTCCGATCGTCTCGCTGTCTTTTGTCGTTCAACAAGTCGCCATGACGGCGACGGATCCACCGCCTGACCGCCGTCCTGCGCCGCCTCCCTCAACAAAGAGACCCACTTCTACCCTGGCGGCGACAGCCCCGGCGACCAGCACGCCAACCGCTACTCAGGCCTCGTCGCTCACGATCACGCCGACCGTCACGCTTCCGCCGTCAACTCCCACTCCCACTGAGGAGGAGGCCCCGGATCCGACCGAGACGCCGGAGCCCACGAAAACGACCGAGCCGACGGACACCCCGACAGATTAGCCTTCGGAGCCGCCTGCTACTCCGACGCCGTGTTCGACTGCAATGCCTGTCAAGGCGGCCCACCCATGACCCATCCGCTTTTTTTAGATCCGAGCAAGGGGATTCCGACGCCGAGGGATATGCCGCCATCAGGAATGGGTCGGCCTTTGCGCGCTATTTGGTTTGAAGGGTACCCATGGGTTTCAAGATCGATCTTGGCTCCGGACTTTCTTAAGGAGAGCGTGCGGCGAACGTATGTGCGAGGCAACGACCCAGGTTTTTCATTGATATCCCAACCGGCGTTGGTCTCGAACATGGCGGATAGATTTCAAACTGGAACAGGAAAATCTGGTGGTCCCTATGCGGGAGTTTTCAGTGCTGCCCCTTGGACCCTTGGAGCCATGCGGCACGGAGGTTAGCGGCAAGGGGCTTGGAAAAATGGGGGAGGAATAGAGTTGTTCTGTTGGCCACGGCCAAATGGAGGAAGACGGAGGGAGCGCTTAAGAGTGAAGAACATCTTAGTAACCGGCGGCGCCGGATTCATCGGTTCAAATCTTGTGCGTTATCTGCAACGCAAATACTCCTGGGTGCATATCTTAAATCTTGACGCTCTCACCTACGCAGGCACGCTTGAAAACCTTGGGCACTTGCCAGATCCCGATCGGCACACGTTCATTCTGGCCGATATCAGGGATCGAGCGCTGGTAAAGAGGATCTTAGAAGAATATGAGGTGGACACGATCGTCCACCTGGCCGCGGAATCACACGTTGACCGCTCCATATCCGGCCCTTCGCTGTTCCTTGAGACGAATGTAGTGGGCACCTTTAATCTGTTGGAAGCAGCCAGGCAGGTCTGGGGTCGTGGCGAAGATGCACGGTATGGAGATGTTCAGTTCCATCATGTATCCACGGATGAAGTCTACGGGTCGCTGGGCGCCACAGACCCGGCCTTTACGGAGACCACCCGCTACTCACCCAACTCACCGTACGCTGCGACCAAGGCGTCTGCCGACCACCTTGTGCGTTCCTATGGCCACACCTACGGTCTCCCTGTGACGATCACGAACTGCTCCAACAACTACGGTCCGAATCAGCACCCGGAAAAACTCGTACCATTGATGATCCAAACCGCATTGCGAGGCGGCCAGCTCCCGATTTATGGAGATGGAAAACAGATCCGCGATTGGCTGTACGTCGAGGATCACTGTGAAGCCATTTCTCTGGCCCTGGAAGGGGCTACCTCCGGGAGCGTATACAACGTGGGCGGCGAGAACCAACCGACCAATTTGGAGCTTGTCACCACAATTTGCGAAGAAATGGATATACGCCGGCCCGATTCGCCCCATGTCCCACACAAGACCCTGATCAGTCATGTTTCCGATAGACCTGGTCACGACCGACGCTATGCGATGAATACGAGCAAAATCCGAGAGGAGCTCGGCTGGAAGCCGCGTCACAATTTGCAGGAAGGTCTGCGCAAGACGATTGATTGGTATCTGGCAAATCCCGATTGGGTGCGGACTATTGAACAGGGCCCTTCATTTAAAGACTGGATACAAGAGAACTACAGTGAAAGGGAGGAGGTTGTATGAAGGGAATCATCTTGGCAGGGGGAAAGGGAACGCGGCTCCACCCGCTGACCATTCCGACAAGCAAGCAGTTGCTCCCGCTGTATGACAAACCCATGATCTACTATCCCCTTTCCATGCTCCTCCTGGCGGGGATCCGAGATATTCTCGTGATCACCACACCCCGGGACCAGTCGTCGTTTCAGCGTCTTCTTGGCGACGGTTCGCAGTGGGGGGTCTCCATCTCGTATGCGCAACAGTCGGAGCCGAGGGGATTGGCGGATGCCTTCATCGTCGGCCGGGAATTCATCGACGGCGATCCTACCTGCCTGGTCCTGGGTGACAACATCTTCTTCGGCCACGCTTTGGGCGAGAAACTGAGAAGATCGGCGGACCTTACCGAAGGCGGTCTGATATTCGCCTATCCTGTCAAGGAACCTTCTCGTTACGGCGTCGTCGAGTTTGATGAGAGCGGCCGGGTTCTGTCCATCGAAGAGAAGCCGGACCAGCCGAAGTCGAATTTCGCCATCCCCGGCATGTACTTTTACGACTCGGACGTCGTGGAGATTGCGGCCAACTTGGAGCCGTCGGCGCGGGGCGAACTTGAGATTACGGATATCAATCGCACCTATCTACTGCGGGGGCAGCTCCGCGTGGAGGTGCTCGGTCGAGGAACAGCCTGGCTCGACGCCGGGACACACGAGTCTCTGTTGCAAGCATCCAGCTTCGTCCACGCCGTGCAGGAGCGGCAGGGGATGATGATTGCCTGCCCCGAGGAGATCGCGTGGCGCATGGGATTCATCAGCGATCAGGAGCTGTACGATCGAGCTGAAAATATGGCGAGCAACGGTTATCGGGATTACTTGAAGCGGCTGCTCGCGGAGCCCATCCGAGCATGAGTCCGACTGCCCTATCGCCGAGAGTGCTGGTTTTTGGCAGTCAGGGACAGGTGGGCTGGGAGCTCGTTCGGCGGGAGCCCTCCTTGGGCCAGGTGATCCCACACACCCGCGAGGATATCGACCTGACGGGTTCGACGCCTTCCGAGCTGAGAAGCTATATTCGGTCCATGGACCCCCATGTGGTCATCAATGCCGCGGCGTATACGCACGTGGATCGCGCCGAATATGAACAAGAAAAGGCGTGGCTGGTCAACGCTGCTGCGCCCGCCATCATGGCCGACGAATGCCGCTCGCTCGGCTCAGCGTTTGTGCATTACTCGACGGATTACGTCTTCGATGGTGAGGCGCGGACTCCTTATCAGGAAGGGGACGCGCCCGCTCCGTTGAATCACTATGGCCGGACGAAGCTAGAAGGCGAAAGCGCGGTCCAAAACACAGCCGAGTGCTGGCTGATTCTCCGTACAAGCTGGGTCTATGGATTCCGCAAGAGGAGTTTCCCGGTCAGGGTATTGGAAGGGTCACGAAACCACAGCCTCCTGAGAATTGTCGAAGATCAGGTGGCCAGCCCGACTTGGGCGTCCATGTTGGCGGACGTTACTGTGAAGTTAGTGGCCATGGCGCTGTCCAACGGTCGGGACTGGATGTTGGAGAGATCGGGAATCTATCATGTCGCCGGCGGTGGAGAAGCCTCCAGGTTCACCTGGGCCGAGACGATCCTCCAGTTGGATCCTCGGCGTGATGAGCAAGTGTTCGATCAACTGATTCCTGCGAAACGGAGCGATTTCGCTGGTGCCGCGGAGCGGCCGGCTTATACAGCGCTCGATTGCACCCGGTTGAAGCGCAAATTCGACGTTGAGCTGCCCACCTGGGATCGGGCGCTTCAGGCAGCGATGACCGCGGAGGGAATTCGTGAGCGTGTCTAACGGCAGTTCAGCGATCTTTCTCGATCGCGACGGCGTGATTATTGAGAACCGAGCGCAATACGTCCGAGACTGGTCCGATGTTGCATTCCTTCCGGGCTCGCTGGAAGCTTTGCGCCTCCTCGCATACACGCGGCATAAGGTCGTCATTGTCACCAACCAGTCCGTCGTGGGACGGGGCTTGATCACATTGGTGCAGGCTAATGAGATCAACCTCCGTCTTCAGGAAGAGGTGGAACGTCAAGACGGGAGAATTGATGGAATTTACATGTGTCCTCATGCGCCTGCAGACGCTTGCGACTGTCGAAAGCCAGCTCCCGGGCTGATCCAGAGGGCGTCAGAGGAACACAGCATTGATTTGGGTCGGTCCTTGCTGATCGGAGACGCCATCAGCGATCTGCGGGCCGGGCGTGCCGCGGGCATCCCTCGCGTAGGCCTTGTCGAAACCGGCCGTGGGCGGAAGGAGATGGTCAAATATGGAAAGAGTGAGAATGTAAGCTTTCCCGTTTTCACCGATCTCTTGGAGGCCACGATCAGGTCGCTGCAGATTTCAGAGCTGGTCGAAGATCCTCGTCGAGATTGCCTTGGTGGGTGAGACGTCCGAGGTGGGGCCAATCGCCGTCGGAAAGGTGAGGGTGGATCAGGTTTTTGAACTCAAGTGACCCCTCGCGAGATTTCAGTCACCGGAAGACCTTCCCAGGAACTGTAGGAGGTCCCTTTGAAGTCCTGGTGACGACGGGCAACCTTATTGAGGAACTGCCCAATTTCGTCTTTCTCCCGCTGCTGCTCCTGCTGGCCATAGCGCCTAATTTTGCGAGCTGGCCGAGAGCGCTAGGGTTGTTCGCCTTTTTTCTCGCCGATTGGCTCCTCATCGCTCTCCTTCCCCGGTGGGAGATTTCATATGGACCCTCGAAGCCACAGGCCTTGCTGCTGGCCATACTGCGCCTTCCGTTCGGGTTTCTCCCGGGCCTGTTGTTTTGGGGGGTGCAGCTGTTAGGAACTGTATTGGTTGTCGATGGCTTTTGGCTGGAGCCACAACGACTAAGTGTCGACCGTCAGTCGATGAAGACCGAAAAACTGGAGCCTGGCCGGACCCTCCGAATCCTGCATTTTGGCGACCTGCACATGGAGCGGATGCGGCGTATCGATCACCATTTGATCCGCACAATCCAAGATCTGAAACCCGACCTCATCCTCTTCACAGGCGACACACTGAGTTATTCAAACGTCGATGACCCGATCGCATGGGAATCGGCCAGCCGTGTCTTCCGAAATCTTGAAGCGCCGTTAGGGGTGTATGCCGTACCTGGGAGCCCTCCGGTGGATCCTGACCACGCGTTGGAGTCTGTTTACCGAGGCACATCGGTCCGGCTGCTGGCGGATGAAAGCACCTTTATTTCGTTGGGTCAACGTAAGATCGAGCTGATCGGCGTACGCTGTTCACACAAGCCGTTCGTCGACGGTCCCAAGCTGAAGGAGTTGACGGACAAACCGACGAACCACTTCCGCTTACTTCTCTATCATTCCCCGGATCTCGCTCCGGCGGCCGCCCGTCAAGACATTGATCTTCAACTATCGGGTCACACTCATGGTGGCCAAGTCAGGCTCCCGCTGTTCGGGGCGCTCTACACCTCCTCGCTGTACGGTAAGAAGTTTGAGGTCGGACGCAAGAAAATCAGTGACATGATTCTCTACGTCACGCGGGGTATTGGCATGGAAGGGATGAGTGCACCCAGGGTGCGCTTCCTCTGCCGCCCTCAGATCACCCTGTGGGAACTGTCCTGTCCTGAATGAGGGAGGTGGAGACGCCTTTCCACTCTGTCTTCCTCCTCGGTCGATTCCACCCCCAACGAACGCTAACCTTTCAACTCATAGCTCGGTGATCAATGGATACGCCCGAGGTGCGGCCGGGCGCTCCAAGAAAGGGCCAGTGACTCGGCTCAACACTTGTAAGTGAAAAAAATTTCACTTAGTTTCAAACCTTAGTCCCCGTTCGCTTTCTCGAAATCGGCGCGTGCAAACGGACGCTGGTCCGATGCGGATAAAATGCCTGCCTCCGCTGTCCAAGCCGAGGTGACATCGCGGTTGCGCACGCCCGTTGTCCATCCCCTGGGAACCGTACCGACCAATCCACAAACGCAATGCTTCGTCATGCCAGACCAGGGGTCCGCTCACCCCTATGGAGGGGCGTCTTCGGTCGGGAAAGCTTGGATCAGCTCTCTCTTTGGAGCAGAAGATATGCATATCAGAAAAAATGACCCCAGGATTCTGATCGTGGACGATGATGTACTTGCCTGCGAGGCCCTGCGCCTCAGGCTCGTGCAAGCGCAGATGAATGTCGTCGATGTTGTGCACAACGGATTGGACGCGGTTGATCTCGTCAAGGGCCTCAGCCCTGATATCGTTCTATGGGACGACACACTGAAGGATATGGATGGCGTCAGTGCCCTGAAGCGCATCCAGAAAATTCGTCCCGGGCTGCCTTTAATGATCATGACGGGCCGGGGGACGCCGAAGCGAGCTGCCAGCGCATTGGCGGAAGGGGCATTTGCGGTCATTGATAAGACCAGAATTGACCTTAGGCGTCTTCCAGATATGATCCGGGTTCTCGCCCGGGGCCATGGAGCCATCGTGGAAGCAGAACTCCTTCGCGAATTGGTTGTGAACGCATCGAGCCTCCATCTGAACCAAAATTCGGACCCCAGCCCCGAACTGCAAAGGGACCATTCAAGCGAAGAACTTTCTTTCCGTGAGTTCGGGATTCTCCAGCTCTTTGTGAACGACTATCGCGATGAGGAAATCGCGGCGGAGCTCTCATTGGATGTCGGAACTGTCAGAGATGACTTGGCGAGGATTTGCCGTAAATTGCAGGTTGAGGATGGTTCTTCTTTAGGGATAGTCGCCGCCCGATTGGGCTTTCTCGACGAGTGGTGAATCCGTGATTCGGGTAGTTCCAAGCGGCCCATACCGAAAGGGTCCGATCCGCGCGTGAAGCGAACCTGAAGTTACCGGCGGGAAAGGGCGCACTGAACCCGGGGGCCTGCGCAGATCGTTCCTGCCGCGTTTCGGTCGGCCCGGCCCGCCTGTCTAACTCGATTCTTCGTTCTGAGCCTCTGGAGTAATTCCCTGGCGAAGCGCCACGATCGCGGCTTGCGTTCGATCGGAGACCTTCAATTTATGATATATGCTGCTGACATGGCTCTTTACGGTGTTATAGCTGATGCTCAGAGCTTCGCCGATCTCATGGTTCGTCAGTCCACCGGCAATGAGCTTTAGCACTTCTAGTTCCTGCCGTGTCAAGTTTTGAGTGAGATCGCTGCCTTCTTCTGGGGCATCGAGGTCCGCCTGACCTGCAGCGATTTGCTTGGCCGCCTCTTGGAGGAGCTGTTGGTCGATCACCATCGCATCCCCGTCGAGCACGAGACGCACAGTCTCGCTCAGCGTGTCAAGGTCCGAGACCCGCTTGACCAGGTAGCCATTTGCGCCAGCTGCGATCGATTGGGTCACGAACTGGACTTTCGATTGTCCGGTCAACATGATCACGCGTGTCTCCGGTGAAGTGGATTTCACAACCGACAGGACTTCGAATCCATCCATGTCGGGCATCGTGATGTCGAGCAGCAGGAGATCCGGGTGGTTATTGGCAACAAAGCTGACGGCGTCCTGACCGTCATGCACCACCGTCAGATTTTCATACCCGGTTCTTTCGAGGTGAAGGTGAATCAGATGGCACACGAACGGGTCATCGTCCGCGATCAATATGCTGGGGGCGCTTCCTCCGGCGTCTGACATCGCTTCATTCGTTACAACGAGGATTTTGCCGGCGCGTAACAGTCGTTTCAGGGGGTTTCTGGGTCACGATCGCCGTTTCCCACCTCTCGTCGTTCAAGGGTGCTGCATCTGCATCGATACCGAGGCCAAGATGAGTCGGTATCTCCTACAAAGAAGGCCCCTTGCTGAGGAAGTTGCCGATTTCACCGGTGCAACCGTCCTGAATTAATCCTGGACGGGTGGGATCTGGCTTTCTGGTCGCGTATCGTTGTGAAGTTCAGTGAGCTACGAGAGGATATGCCCACGGTGAAGGAGGAATTGGCCTTGCCGCGCGCGCTTGAATAAGCGGTCCCGGCGAAGCCGAAGATACGGTTTGGCGTCCGCTGGGCTTCGCGAGGAGCGCGTGAAAGGTCCCCCATACATTTTTCTCCAAACGAACGGCCATATCGGCCGAAATCATCTGAGGCCCCCATCATCGGGGGCTTTTTTTATTATAGGGTCTTTTTGTCCATGGCGATCATGTGTCGCCGGCTCTGCGCTGCTATTCAGCGGTCTCAGACGACGGAAGAGACGACCAGCCCGTAAGCCGCTACTGATCCTGGTCGTCGGAAAAACGCTTGTGGAACTGTTCCATGGATGCCTCCTGACATGAGATGAGGCAACCAGAATGGGTGTTCACCTTTCAACTTCAAACGGTTCGCCTTCGAACTGTAAACAGTTCGCTTTTGAACTGCAAACGGTTCGCTTTTGAATTTCAAATGACAGTTCAAATCCACGCGGTTGACTCATCATGACGATTGAAATAGAATGCAATCCAACATGAGGTACAGTAATTTTCTGTCTGCGTTGCCGACGCGTCGTTTCTGGATCCCCAGTCCCCTCTGCCGCTGTCCGAGCGGGAACCGTAGCACCTCGCTCGGCGCGCTGATGTCTGCCTTCTAACCGCGACCGAAATCCACCTTACAACTAGGTGCAACGGTTCCCCTGAGCTTTTCGGCTGAGTGTGGAGCGTTCACCTGAGATCTGACCCCAGGAGAATGCTCCTGGGGTTCTTGCTTCGAAGGCTAACCAGGTATAGGTGCAAGTTCAAAACGTCAGGACCTATTGATGCGAACGATCTGGAATGTTGGCTCGATTCACGGAATTGAAGGCAGCTCGACAGGATCCGGCTGACAGAATGAAAGGGTCAAACGGGAAAAATCGTCAGCACGGGGAGGTGATTATTTGACAACGAGTACGAATACATCTGCGCGCACCCCGGCAAGCCGAGTGGACTGGCAACCCACCGCTGCAGTACTGGTGCTGGCGGGCGCGATCGTAGTCGCGGTCTGGGCCGGAAGAGCCGATCCGGAGCTGGCCATCTTCTGGCTCTTTGGGATGGCGTTCGGTTTTGTACTGCAGCGCAGCCGCTTTTGTTTCACATCAGCGTTCCGAGATTTGTTCCTGCTCCGAGACGGGAGAGTGATGAAGGGCGTCATCGTTGGCATGAGCGTGGCCGCCATCGGCTTCTCCGTTGTGATGAGCGATCAGTTACCCAACGCCCGGATTGGAGCTGTCATGACCGAGGCCCATGCCTCCCCGCTGGCCATTTCCTTGGCGGTCGGTGGGGTGGCCTTCGGACTGGGTATGGTCCTCGCGGGGGGCTGCGTTTCCGGTTCGATGTACCGCATGGCGGAAGGCTATCTGGGATCATGGGTCGCCTTCGCCGGGATCATCACTGGACTCGTCGCGGCAGTCTTTACCTGGAACTGGTGGTGGCAAGTAGATATCAGTCGGGCGCCCCGGATCTGGCTGCCGAATTCCATTGGTTATGGAGGGGCCTTGGCCGTCACGGCGCTGGTCCTGGTCGGAGCGTACGTTTTTGTGCTCTGGTGGGAGTCACGGAGCGGATTGGTCGTCCCGATGGAGGCTTCATCATCGCCGGACACGGAGAGCTTCAAAGATAAGCTGCGCTCCACGTACCGCTCGATTTTCGTTCGCGGATGGCCGGCGATTGCGGGCGGAGCCGCGCTTGGGGTGCTCAATGTCTTCCTGTTCAGCTACGAGCATCCCTGGCGGATCACGGGTGAGCTGAGCGCGTGGGGCAGCGCGGTCGCGACAAGGATCGGTCTGGCCCCGCCGGCTCTGCTGGGTGTCGACAGCCTGGCCGGGTGCACGGTCTCGGGTGCGGAGGGCGGCTTCTTCAACCACATGACGCTGTCCAATCTCGGCCTGCTGCTCGGCGCTTTTGTAGCGGCGCTGCTGGCGCATGAGTTCAAGCTGCGAGCACCTCGAAAGAAGGTCCGCTACGTGCAGTCACTGGGCGGCGGATTGTTGATGGGCTACGGCGCAGGGCTCGCGATCGGCTGCACCGTTGGCGCGTTCTTCTCCGCCATTCCGTCGTTGGGCGCGAATGGCTGGCTGTTCGCAGGGGCACTTACGTTCGGGGCGTATCTGGGGGTCAAGGCCCTCAAATTGCTGCCCTGAGAAAGAAGGAGCAAGTTCATCATGGAATTAGACGTTCGAGGCGAGATCTGCCCGTATCCGATGATGAAAGCCGTCGAGGCGATGAAGTCGCTGCCCGAAGGCGAGATCATCGAGGTCTACACAGATCACCCGCCTTGTTTGGAGACGATCCCGGCGCAAGCCGAGCGCCTGGATTTTGAGGTCTCCATCGAGAAAATTGGTTACCCCGAGTGGCGCATGACGCTGAGTCGGAAGACATAGCACGGTCGTGGATGTTCAGGATTATCCCCGCGCGGACCTGCTGGCCCGGGTTGGGTGGTTGGCCGAGCGGCTGGGGCAGCCGGACCTACAGATTGTAGATGTGCGCGCTCCGATGTCCCAACTACAGGTTGGGTACCCTTGGGGGCATATCCCTGGCGCGGTGCATTTTGATTTGAACAGGGTCTTCTCCGGACGGGAGACCGGGGTGCGGGGCAGCCTAGGACCGCCCGCCGAGGTAAGGGCCGAACTCGAGCGGGCCGATCTGGCTCGAAATAAGATGACCGTCGTCTATGACGGACCGGGCGGGGCCGCTGCGGCAAAGGCGTTCTGGTTGCTCGAGCTGCTTGACTTCCAGGAAGTGCGTTGGTTGGAGGGCGGGTTCGCCGCTTGGAAGGTGGCCGGCCAGCCAGTCGCCAAGGATGAACCGGCTGAACCTGAGCAACCGCCGGACATTGAAGTCCGCCCGGATGCCATTGGAGGGGTGACGCTCGAGTGGCTGCGCGGTCGGCTGGGAGATCCCGGGCTGGCGCTCGTGGATGCCCGAACCCCCGCAGAGTTCGAGGGAGGTCACATCCCTGGGGCGGTGTTGTTGCCCTGGGACCAGACACTGCAGCCCGGTCCCGCCTGGCGGCTCCGCAGTCCCGAAGCGTTACGAGAGCTGTTTGAGTCGCAGGGAGTCGCGCCGGAAAAAGAAGTGGTCGCTTACTGCCAAACCGGCGCCCGATCGGCGCAGATCTATTTCGTGTTGCGGCTGCTCGGCTATCCCAGCGTTCGCAACTACGACGGTTCTTGGGAAGAGTGGGGGGCTCAGCCTGACACACCCAAGGAGACGTGATGACTGTTCCGAATCCATTTGAGTATCGCACTCAGCCGCATTGCGACTGTACCGCGCGCGGGTCGTCTTTCGGACTGCCCGCGCCAACCCCACGGCGGAACGAGTCTCCAAACAAGGTGCTTGCGCAAGAAAAGGAAGGTATTCGATGAGCGTGAAAAGCATAATGATCCTGACCGTGTTTGCGAGTGTCGGGCTGATGCTCGGGGCCTGTGGCGCGGCGGCCCCGGAACCCACGCCCAGTCCAGTCCCCGAAGAGGGCGGCGAGCTCTTGTATGTGCTCAGCAACAGCTCGCCACACGTCAGCGTGATTGACACCGCCAGCAACGAAATCGTCGAAACGACCGATATCCCCGATTTCACTGCCTGGGCGTGGAACGATGACAACAACTATTTCGATGGTGAGAACCTGTGGTTGGGCCTGCGCGACCCGGATACCAATGAGGCCGAGGTCTTGGCGCTCAATCTGGATACGCTGCAGGTCACCAAGCGCATCCCCATCGGGACCGATGAGCTTACGCTCTACATCGGGAAGTCCACCAGCGATGGAATCCTGCACATCGGCAAGATGGGCTCAGGACAGGTCGTGGCGATTGATACAAAGACCTTTGAGGTTCTGGATACATGGGACGTCCCTGTCAACGGCGATGTCGTCTGCGATGCGGACACGACGGTCGGGCACGATGGGGTGGAGCGCTTCTACTACCCGACCCGCAAGGGCGATACGCTTGTGAGCATTGACCCTCACACCGGCGAGACCCTCAAAGAGGTCAGCACGCCAGAAGGTTCCAATCCGCTCATGCTGACCACGGCTCCTGACGGAGGGGTCTGGGTGCAGGAGGTGGCCAGCAATACCAACGCCGTCTTTGACCCGGTGACGCTTGAGCTGATCGCACGTTTTCCGACCGGCAAGGCGCCGATCGTTGCCTCCTTTGATAAGGAGGGGCGCTTTGGATACATCGGCCATAACGACGACACGATCGTGTCCGTCGTTGATGTGGGGACGCTCGAGGAAGTTCAGCGGGTGGAGGTAGGAGCCAATCCACAGAAGCTTGCGATCCAGCCGGAGGGTGAAACCCTCTATGCCATCCTGACCAAAGAGGCCTCCGTGGCTGTCGTCGACACCAGCACCTGGGAGGTCGCGGACCGCATACTCCTGGGCACCGACCCCGACGGGATCTTCCTGCGCGCCCGAGCTGAACAGTAACCGAAGAACTGCCGGGTGGGGGCGGCCGCCGCCTCCACCCGGTCTCACTGGAGGACGATACATGAAGCTTTCACCCACCATCAGGGTAGGGGGGCTGCTCATCTTTGCGACACTGGGCTTTGTCGGTGTGTACTTCTTCCAGCAGACTCGAGTCGCGAGCGCACGGCAGACCGCCACGGAACTGGAAGCTGAGGTGAGCCAGCTTCGCGAGGAAGTGACCCGTCTTTCGTACAACACGGCCACTGGCGGAGGCGTAAATGTGAAAATGATGCCCGATCCGGAGACCGGTGAGCGGACGGTCCCGCTCCTTGAGGTGTTCAGCTTCGATCGCAATCACGCGTTGTGCCGGGTCGACACGAACCCGCAAGCGTTCGTCATGCAGACCCACGAGATGGGTGAAGTGGTCGTTGGGGAGCATCAATTTTTCATGTCGATGGTTGTGACCTCGGTCGACCAGTTCGAGGTCGCGCGTGAACCGGGCGGCACTCGCCGGGTCACCATGCGCGGGGGATTAGACTGCGCGACCGAAGTCGGCCAGGCCGGGGTAACGATTGGCTCCCGGACCGCCGCCGAGCATGCCACCTACAAGATCGAAGCGGTGGACGGCGGGCCCGGCGGCGGAGAGGCGGGGGACACTTTCGCCTTTACGGTGTTTTTCGACCCGGATGAAGCGCCGGTGAACCATGCCATCTTCGGGCCGGAATTCACCTTCACCGGCGAGATGGTGGAGGGGGAGATCACGATCGTTGACCCTGCCCGATAGGCTTGTTCCGCTTTCCGTCTCATTTCTGCCCGGAATTTCTCGGAATCCTGATGTTGGAGCCTTGAGGCGGAAATTCTGAAGCAGGGGATCAGGCTGTCGTTGAACACCGTGATTGATCCGGCCAAAAAGCTTGACTTGCACATCTTTCGCAAGACGCGGAAAGCCCATGATCGTGAAGGGCTCACCAGCTCCCCACGAGAGTCGGGGCTCAGGATATCCTCGATATTCATCGCCCCGATAACTTCTTCCCGTTGGTATCCCAGACATTCGATCGCTGACTCACCTTGGGTTGGGAAACCCGTGCTCACTCAATTTCTCGACGAATCCGCTGGCTGCGGAGCCTCGAGGGATCGATCGTGCTCTGGTCGTGGTGAAGTGCAACTCAGGTGTGCGGTTTAAGGGGGTGAGCTTGTGAGCTAAGAGGTCAGAGGTTCAGTTGTGGTTCGTTGTAGGATACGGAAGGAAGCGTGTTCCCTGAGGAACTTTGAGAAATTCAGATAAGCGAAAGTGGGTCGACCCCTACCCGCGTGAGAATACTCCTTTCCCGAACTGAGCTCTCGACCCCGCTTTGAATTGAGGTTGACGAGCAAGGGCTAGAGGATCCGGCGAAGTGTAGGTTTAACCTTGGATGGTTAACGCCCAATGGTCCCAACTGCACCGCTCCGAACGAGTCATGCCAGCACCCGAACAGGTTCAAAAGACTCGTGAAGTTCCCTTGCTATACGGTCAAGCAGCTCATCGGGATTGAAGGGCTTGAAAAGACAGGCCTTGGCACCGGCGGCAAGGACTTGCCTCTCGACATCGATCTTCGCGCTGGCAGTGATGACGATCACTGGCACGGATTCCAAATCTGGAGTGGAGCGCATTTTTCGCAGCACATCAAAGCCGTCTACATCTGGCATCATGAGGTCCAAAAGCACCAGATCGGGACAATCTTCAGAAAGCGCCCGCAACGCTTCTCTTCCTGAGGTAACCCCTTTGGCCCGGTATCCTTCCGCTTCGACCATCATGCCCAGAACTTCGACGATCTCGGCGCTGTCGTCCACGATCAGTATGTCCGTCATGACGAATTCCACCCGGGTATCCAAGGACTGAAGAGAGTGGTTGTTATTGAAGCTGATCGCATTCTAAGCTTGCTCGCTTGGACTGAACCTTACAAATGGCTTACGGGCAGGGATCGGTGAGGGTGCGCCGCGAGGTCGTGCAGAAATTCCTATGTAGATGGGTGTCACTTGCCGCGGTTGGAGAACCACCGGCCTCAGTGTCAAGCTCTCTTTCCGGCAATCCATTCCAGGGTTTCCTGCATCCCTTCCCGGAGCGGCCGGGCCTGCCAGCCCAACTCTCGCCGGGCCTTCCCGGAGCTGGCCGTGAAGGTCCGACCGAGCGCCCGGATGAGTCCCTCCCCCATCAAACGCGGCAAGGGCAAAGCACCGATGATGCGCGCCCACGGCCGAACGATCCCGGCCGGGAGGTAGAGGATCGGACCTCGCTTGCCGGTCAGATCCGACCAAAGGGCATGCAAGTCCGCTAACGACGACGCCGGTCCGGCCAGGATATAGCTCTCAGCAATCCTTCCCCGCTCGGCTGCCAGCACAATCCCTTCAGCGACGTCCTCGACATGGGTATAGGTGCTGGTCGTTCGCGGGCCTGCGAGGAGGGGGAATCCCCGGTAGAACAAACGCATCATATCCGCGATCAAACCGGGGTCCCCGGGGCCGTAGACCGGGCCCGGCAGGAGGATCATCACCGGGGCACCTTGTTCGATCAGGGGGACGGCCACTCGATAATGCGCCAGCCACTTGCTGCGGTCATACGCCGAGTAGAAAGGATCGAGCCTTTGAAAGCTCTCATCGACCACCTCGCCTCTTGTGTCACCGAACACGGCGAGGCTGCTGAGGTGGATGATCCGGGCCACACCCAAGCGATGAGCCAGTGTTAACACATTTTGTGTCCCCCTGACGTTTACGGCCATCAGCAGATCTGAATGGCCAATTTCAGTGTGGACGCGAGCGGCGAGGTGAATCACGAGATCGGCGCCTTGCATGCCTTCTCGCAGAGAGGTGGGATCTCTGATATCCCCCCTGACGACCTCGGCGCCCGCCGCGGCCAATTGGGCCGCGCTGTCCGCTGATCGGGCCAGGCCGACCACATGGAACCCGCGCCGTAGCAGTCTGGCCACGAGATGCTGGCCAATGAATCCGCTACCGCCGGTGACAAACGCTCTCATGCTGCCTCATCCAGAATCCGGCCCAAGGATTCGCCCTCCTCAGCCATGTGTCGCTGCAGCGCGCTGAGGGGAATCGCTCGCCTGATGACCTGGTCCAGAACCTGGCCTACGAGCGGCCAGTCAAATCCGATCCATGCCTTGGCGATCAATCTGGATCCGCCATCCGCCGGTTCAATCTCGAAGGAGCCACCGGTCCTGATCAGGGAGGCGGGAAACAGACCCACATGGCGCAGGTACCTCATCGGTACTGCCTCCACCACCCGGGTTCGCATCCGGAGCCGGAAACCGTCAATGCGGGTGTCAAAGAAGCAGATGCTTCCTTCCTGCACGGGGGTACCTCGAATCGAACGGAAATCGAGGTGGGCCGGATGCCAACGGAGATAATTCTCCTCAAGATTTTCAAACCATCGCCAAATCTGTTCAGGTGAGGCTGGAATATGGCATCGATCCACCAATCGGATCATCTCGTCATTCCCACCATGCAGTCATGATCCTCCACCCATTCTCGGCCACCGGGGCTCGGGTTGATTTTCCGCAATAGCTGACTAGGAATGCTGCCTGCTTTGGTGGACCGGGTGAGTTCGCTGAGTCGGGCTAAGCGCCTCCTCATGAAAGTGGGCTTCGTAGTAATCCAGGTCAAGATGATGAGCCTGATAGGCGAGAATGGTCCGAAACGGACCCCCGTTAGCAGGGAACCGGCCGTAGCGATTGTAGATGTATTCACAGTAGTCGATCGTCGCTGCGATGGCTTCGTCCGAGTGGCGGGGGATCTGTCTTTTCACCGCCGCGCCATCCCGCCAGACGGTGTCCTCCCCAGAGTAACGAAGGGTCCCCGCCTCAGCGTCAAACTTGCGCTCGACGAAGGCGAGAACCGCCTGTTCCATGCTGTCGTAATAAGGCGGGCAGTAGGGTTTGAGCAACGGCCGACCTCCTCGCTCCAATCCCACGGCGGTCTTGTCGGGGATGTCCTCATTGAGCAGCTTTAGGAGGATTCTCATCGGCTGGCCCACGCCATGCGTGCGTGAGACGGGGGGCTCCTCCATACGGAAGCCCAAGGTCTCAAACCAGATAGAGGGATGAGCTGCAAAATAGGGGAATCCGCCAAGTCCCACGGCCTGGGTCATCAGTCCAAGGTTCTGTAGGATTCCTCCCTGTTCCAACGCGGCAAACTCTCGAAGCCAGGTTTCAGCGAAGCTGACGGAACCTGTCAGATCCATTGCTGGATCGTCGTTAAGATGACCGCCGAGCGAGCGGGCAAAGCGGCCGATGCCGGGCGGCCGGAAATGATTGCGATCATCCACGAAATAGTAGCCGTAGTCATGGTCGAAGACCGTCAGTAGCACATTAATGTAAAGCGCAGAGAGCTCGTTCACCGGTAAAAAGCAGGTGGTGCCCGGCTGATTGGTCGACCATTTGTTGACCGGCAACGTGACGGGCACCTTCCCCGACAGGGTCGGACGCTCCTCGGAGACACGCACCCTGCTTTGATCGTAAAGCTCGACGAGACGCCCCGCGCGCGCCAATTGGATGAGCTGCGGTATGTCGGCCGGGGGAAAATCCTGAGGACGCTTGATCATCCAGACGCCGTCATCGTTTATGACAAAGAGGGTTACGGTGTGGAGCGCATCTCCGCTCGCGACCGTGCGTCCGACGAACTGAGCCATGATATTGCCTCCCCCCGAACCGCCGCTCGGATCCCGTTGATACGGCAGTTCCGCCAGCGTATGGCCGGTGATGCCGCACGCTGCGAAGGCCAGTGTCGCTTCTTCGTCCAGGCTGAGGGGCTCCGGTTGTTGCAGGCTTCTGTATGTAAGAGGCCCGCTCTCGAGATGCATCCCTTTAGCAAAACGTCGGGAGCGTCGATGGAGCAGGGCCTCCAACAGCGAATAGTTGGACGCACCCGAAGGAATTTGATCGCCGGCATGATCGGATTGCTCCATCAATGATGTCCTCCAAACTAGAGGCGGGTTCCTAAGAGCTTTTCGTAACGGGCCTATGCTCGATTATGCCATCCTCACATAAGGATCAACCCCAATGGTGAGTCGACCCCTCCGATGGGTCTTCATTCGTTGGGCATGCTCGATGAGTGCTTCCCCGAGCTTTGCACAGGCCTTATGAAATCAAATGGGAGCTCTGTGGGTGGGGTAGGGAGCCATGCCTTCATCCACGCCGCTGGAATCTGGCGCAGGGACGAAGCGCGGACCATTTGCCTGGGGCGCAGGAATCGCTGCCCTCCCGAGGGGCGAACTGAGCTCCTTATTTCCGGAAAACTCCTCATCCACCCAGCTCGAGACTTCAGGCGCGGAGGCCGATCTGTGCAAATGTCCTTCAGCCGCCTGGCCTACAATATGGACATCATCCTGTCTGGGAGGATGGAGGCAATCCGTGCGCGACGGGAAACAACGTCATCAGGGCGATGACAATCCGCCTGAAACCGTCCGGCTTGAAGCTGCCTCGCTTACTGTGTTCTGGCCCGACGGTCGTGAAACGGACTATCCGCTCACGGCGGACAAGATCCGTGTCGGGAGGGATAAGCACTCAAACGACTTGGTGATTCCTGAGGCGTATGCGTCTATCTCGCGCAATCACCTCGAGCTCCACCGACGAGAGAATAAGTGGTGGGTCACAGATCTCCAGACCACCAATGGCGTGTTCGTGCGGGGGAACCGTATCCAGGCCCCCACCGAGCTCAAGGTGGGGGACGAGATCAGGATTGGAGCCCCCGAATTCGGTCACGCTGTCCGAATGGTATTCAATCCGGGCAGCATCGTTGCCGAGGAGGAGGGGCCGACTCGGGGCGCGGCAACGGCACAAACAAGGGTTGCCAGCGAGGTCATGGGGGGACCTTATCTTGATCTTCATCTTACCGGTGGAGTCTCAAAGCGGCGGCCAATTGAGACCTTGCCATGCCTTGTGGGCCGGAGCCCCGAAGCCCAGGTTCAGCTGGACGACAAGCTTCGCTATGTCTCGGCCAAACATCTGGAGATCCGTCGCGAAGGGGATGGTTTCACGGTCTGCGATCTTGACAGCACAAACGGCACCTGGCTCAACGGGCGAAAACTCACACCCCACGAGCCCGTTGAGCTGCAGGAAAATGCCAGATTGCGGATTGGGGACAATAGGCTGGGCGTTTCGGTTGGTCTCACGTTCCACAGCGGTCGGGCCGGCGGTGAGCTTGCGGAGGGGTACACGCCGACGGCGGTGCGCTCGCTGGCTGATCTTCCAGAACTGACCGTCCTCTTGGGGCGCGACGAGAACGCGGACATTCAACTGGACTCGCCGACCGTTTCGCGTCGCCATGCCAGCCTGGAGCGCCGCGGGCAAGAGTACTGGATTCGCGATCTTGACAGTCTGAACGGGACGCTGGTGAACGGAAAGTCGATCACCGAAACCCTTCTCTCGGATGGGGACGTGGTTGAGATCCAGGATCATGTGCTCGTGTTTCGGGAGGGTGAGCTTCGACAATACGATTCCTGGGGCGTGCGCATCGAAGGACGTGATTTGACCCAACGCGTGAAGACTCAGGACGGGCAGCGCACTATTCTGGATCAGGTCGGAATCACCGTCCAGCCGAGGGAGTTTGTCGCTCTGGTCGGACCGAGCGGAGCCGGCAAGAGCACTTTAATGAACGCGTTGATGGGAGTCTGGCCGGCTGATGGAGAGGTGAGAGTCAACGGGCGAGATTTATACGCGGAGTATGAACGGTTCCGCAGCCAGATTGGTTATGTACCGCAGGATGACATACTGCACACAAGTCTGACCGTCGAACGCGCCCTGGACTACGCGGCTCGCCTTCGATTGCCGGCGGACTTCACAGCTCGGGAGCGCGAGGAACGTATCAAGAGGGTGCTGGAGACCGTCGCAATGAACGAAACGGATCTTCGGCAGACGAGGATTGAGGACCTCTCGGGCGGGCAAAGGAAGCGAGTCAGCATCGCGGCTGAGCTTCTCGCCGACCCCAAACTTTTCTTTCTCGACGAGGCCACTTCGGGACTGGATCCGAGACTGGAAAAGAAGATGATGCACACCCTGCGGCGGATGGCTGACGAAGGGCGCACGGTCATCCTGATCACGCACGCCACCGCAAATATCGTTCAGGTCGATCATGTGGCCTTTCTGGGAGACGGAAAACTCACGTATTTCGGACCTCCCCATGAGGCGTTGGACTTCTTTGAGGTGGATGAGTTTTCCGACATATATGAACGGATACAGGGCGCCGGAGAGGCCTGGCGGCAGCGGTTCGTCGAGAGCGAGACCGGGTATTACGATCGTTACGTAAGCAGGGGACAGCTGGAGATCATACCAGCTCCTTCCCTGCAGGACGGTGTCGAGGGTCAGGCGCAGGGACTGGGGGGACTTACCCGCCAACTGGCGGTGCTGACCCAGCGCACCTTCTCCGTGTTGACTTCGGATCGTCTTCAGCTTCTGCTCCTTCTTCTGATGTTCCCATTGGCGGCGCTGTTTCTGATTGTGGTCTCCTCACCCGAAATATTGACCGGCGACCCAGCCGTTATCAGCGACCCAGCCGAGGCGGCGCGCGACTTGGCGGAAAATTACACACCATACGACTCGCTAAGCACATTCATCTTCACGCTTGCGCTCGACGGCGTGTTGATTGGTATGTTTCTTCCGTCCAACGAATTGATCGGGGAGCGCGTCATCTATCTGCGGGAGCGCATGGTCAACCTCGCCATCGCTCCGTACGTTCTGAGCAAAGTCATCGCATTTACGACCTTTATTGCGATACAGGCCGCACTTTCGGTCGTGGTTCTGAGGGTGGGACTTCGTTTCCCCGCCAGCGGCGCGTTTATGCCCTTCGATCTTGAGCTCTTCGGCTCCCTCTTTTTCACCATGCTGGCGGGTGTAGGAATTGGCCTGGTGATTTCCGCTGTCAGCCGCAGCCCGGACATGGCCACCTATATCCTCGTTGTGCTGACCTTTTTCCAATTCTTCTTTTCCGGAACTGCCTTTGACCTGCGGAATCACCCGGCGGAAACCTTGACCCACTTGACGGCAACTCGCTGGTCGATGTTGGGGATTGGAATCAGCGTGGACGTTCCGCGGCAGGCCAGGAGCACGATTCTGTGCCAGAAGCAGCCCGACAACCCAGCGACGGAAAGGAGAGAAGAGGCGGAAATCTGTCGGCATTACCCGGAGGCGGAGGAGGATCTCATCCTGCACTATCACAAGCCGGATTTGCCCAAGGCTTGGACGGTGTTGATGGCGATGGCCCTGGCTGGAATAGGTGTCACGGGGGTCGTCGTTCGTAGGATGGACCCCTTGTGAACCGGTGGTGCTTACTGTTCGCGTCCTCATTCAACAATGCGAAGGCGCAAGAGAGGGAAGGAGTTCCATTGAGGCATACCGGGCTTATTCACGCGTTGCAGTTCGGCGACGGACCTTTCACAGGTAGGCTTTGAGGGGCATGGCAAGATGCAATCCGACAAAGTAGCGGCTGGACCGGATGGCTGGCCGTTCATCGGCAGCATGCTTGAAGCTCGGCGCGATCCATTGGCCTTCACCGAGCGCTTGGCCCGCGAGTATGGTGATGTCGCCCGCTTTCATCTGGGCATATTCAAAGGTTATTTGGTCAGCCATCCGGACGGCGTTCGCTACGTTCTGCAGGACAACCATCCCAACTACGACAAACGGAATTACGACTATGAAATGTTGCGGCCTTTCGTTGGGGACGGGCTGATTACCAGTAACGGCGATCCATGGCTTCGCGAACGGAGACTGATCCAGCCCACGTTTCATCAGGACCATCTTGCTAAGTTCGCTACCGCAATGAATCCGGCGATACAAAGCCGGCTGGAGACCTGGCGTCCGCTTGCAGAGAGAGGCCGGGTTGTTGACGTTGCCCGGGAGATGAATGAGCTGGCGCTTGAGATTGTCTCCAAGACTCTGTTCGGCGCAGAATTGGGCCCAAGGAAGGACAGGATCCTGGACGCTTTTCAGGTGCTCAATCATGAAGTCGCCCGACGCTTCAAATCCTTATTGGTCCTGCCGCTGTGGTTGCCATTGCCGCGCAATCTGAAGGCGCGCCGCGCGAAGGATCAGCTCGATCAGGTGTTGATGGATTTTCTCGCAGAATTTGAAGGGAGGAATCCGGCGGGAAGCCTACTGGGGCGATTGTTGGAGGCCCATGGAGGAATCACGGAGGGCGAGGCGCAGAACCAGATGGTTCGGGACGAGATGGTCACGCTAATCCTGGCCGGGCATGAGACGACAGGGTCACTGCTGTCATGGACTTGGTACCTTCTTGCCCAACATCCGGAGGCCGCCAGCCAGGTCCGTGAGGAGGCGCGCAGGATTCTATCGGGGCGCGAACCGCAAGCGGCGGATCTTGAGGACTTAGTGTTCCTGGAGGCCGTCTTGAAAGAGGCCCTACGGCTTTACCCCCCGGTTTGGATCATCAGCCGCCGGGCCAAGGGGGACGATCAGATTCTGGGGTACCGGATCCCCGCCGGCAGCGTAGTAGCTTTGAGCCCGTATGTGGTGCATCGCGATCCGACCCGTTGGGACGATCCCGATCGCTTCAACCCCAAGCGGTTCCTCTCTGGAGGAGAGACGGAACGGAAGCCGTTCGCGTATTTCCCCTTCGGGGGAGGGCCAAGATTGTGCATCGGAGGCGGCTTCAGCATGATGGAGGCCAAAATGGTGGTTGCGTCGGTCGTCCAGAATTTCCAATTGGAGTTAACTGGCGAGAGTGCTGTGCAGCCTGAGGCTCTGATCACGCTGCGTCCCAGAAACGGCCTGAAGATGAGACTGCGGTCGGCTTGAGCTTGAGAGAGTGAATGCCAACTGGCGTTGCCGCCCTCTTCCTGGGCCATGGTCTCTCCTTACTTAACGAAGATCACCGGACCCGGCTTTTAAGCGAATACAGCGCCTCTTCTGCACCTCCGCGTCTCCCTGCCGCTGGAGAACGGGAATCGAGAGGGTTCGGTGGTCCGTTTTGCTCAGCTCTTCCGCGAATCTTGGAGTGCAAAGGCAACGGTGAGGCTTACAGGTCCGGCCAGAGGAGAAGTCGGAGGAAACTGGCGCCGCCGAGTTGTGGGCTCTGCCACAGCCATTTTGGAGCTACAGGGCGCAGCAAGCGCGTTGCTCGGCTGAATCCGTCAAGTAGGACTTGCCGTCGTGGTCCCCAGGTGAGTCCGAAGCTGTCCCGGAAGCGGTCCGGAAGCAAGCCTGCCGTGACAAACCGCAGCAGACGTGCGCTCGCAAATTGGAGCCCCTTGACGTCTGGCTTAAGGACCTCCCAGGCGAGATCCCGCGCTTGGTCCGTGACGGTGAGCGCCTGACTGGCGATCATGGATTGCATGTAATTCTGAAATGCGACCAGGTCCTGGGGCAAAGTTTCCTCATTAATCCCCAGGGCATGGGCGAGGACGAGCGAGTCCTGATAGAGTTCTCCGCGCTCGACGGGCGAAAGCGGCGCCACAAAGCGCTGGTAGCTCATCAGGCTGGTGTCGACGAGGGTTGCCAGAACCCACATCTTGAGATCCGGATCATCACCTGTGTAGGAAGTATGCCGCTGGTACGGGCCGGTTTCTCGGGAGATACGCCCTTGTACGCGGCCGTGCATGGTATGGAACTTCTGCAGGGCTTCCTTGACCTGCTGGGGCTTGCCGAAAACCAACAAATGCATCAGCTCAAGGGTGCCATAGAGCCGATCGAGCGGGTCGCTCTGAAAGTTGGTGTGATCGGCGACGCCGGCTGCGATCAATGGGTGCGTCAATTGCATGAGGACTGCACGCCCGCCACCAAGCAGGGGAAGGGCCTCCCGGCCGACGCGGCGGATCACGCTCTGCTCGGCGAACAAACCCTCCTTGCCGACCAGGAGTTCAAGGGTCGATGCTTTGGTTTGGAGGTCGTGATGGCTGCGACACATCATGAATAATCTCGCGAGAGAAAGCGGCTCCCTGTCTTTGAAATCGGATCATCACCGAACTGCGTTACTTGGTGCAACACCTGTGAGTTTGATTCTAGCTCCCGGACGATTAAGCTGGAGATGCATGTCGAGTCGGCTTGGGGGTAAGGACTATTGGGGGCGCGAATGGGATGTTCGGATTGAGCGGTTTATGGGATCCTTGTTCAATGGACACCTGCTTGGCCTTACTTCCAGAGACCCGACTCGCAGTTCTACAGCCGGGTGGAGAAGTTCAACGGATCTGATTCGATGCGGCTACCCCGGTTTCATGATCTAGGGAACGACCGTCCCGGGGGACGAAAGCAATCGGCTTCAACAAACGCAACTGACTGACACGAAGATCCAATTTGCCGAATCCCTCGAGGATCGGTCGCCTCTGCCATTCGCCAATCCACGCATGGCGTAACCCTCGTTCCGTCCGTTCCTACTTCGCGATCGTGCAATTCTCCTTTGTTAGGGGTCTATCGTCGGGTCTTGCTCACTTTTGCCTGGGGCATTGCCTGCAAGGATCTCCGATTCCAAGACCCTCAGCCGTCTTTCGGTCCCAAGGTCCTCTTTCGGGAATCAAAAAAGCGTCAAAGGGTCATCAATTCGTTCATTGTCGGGTCACCCAGGACCCTCAGGCGTCTTTTTTCGCCAGGCAATAGATATAGATGTGACGAACTGGATCTGAGAGCAAATGTAGCCTAGTTACATGTGGATGGCAAGTGGGCGGTGTCTTTGAACGAGTCTATGAGTCAGCGGCGTCTTGTCCGTTTCAGCTGCTTGCGCTCCGGGCTTCCATCGAACTGTCTGTGGATATGCGGCCCGATGATTCGCGACGAAACCAT
>CAZFCJ010000002.1:0-36549 GCA_964517315.1 uncultured Anaerolineaceae bacterium
GGGTTTCGCGGGCGTGGGGCAGCTCGCTGTCCTTGAGGTAGCTGGTGAACCCGGTAATGTCCGAGATCACCAGTAAGCCTTCGCTGACCATTTAGGACCATCCTACAGGATCGAGCCTCTGGGATCAATGGACTGGAGATTGGCGACATCGCTTTGGTGGCCGGGCTCAGCTACTGGGTGCTCAAGACGATAAGTACGGAGCCAGCCGCCTGAGGCTAGTGGCCGAAGTTACTCAACGCTCAGAGATTTAATCCATTATCAGCCGATACCTGTCAGCCGTTACCCGTGGTCCGGCAGCACGGAATCGCTGCAGTCTTGCAGCCGGGCTGGCAGCTAGAGGCAAGCAGCTTCCCTCCCTAAGCGCTCGGATCGGCGGTGAGATCACTTCTTCCGCCTCAACCATTACCTTGGGTTAACGTCGCTAAACCCTTATAATCTGGAGTAGATGACGAAGAACCCTCTGCCAACCATTCGGCCCAAGGAGCGCGCCTTTTTGGTCGGAGTCGAGTGGCAGGCCGAACCCGGTGAGCTGTCCCTCGAGGCTTCGCTCCAGGAGCTGTCGCTGCTGGCGACCACCGCTGGGCTCGAAGTGGTTGCCTACGCAACGCAGAAGCTCAACTCACCAGATCCCAAGACGTTCATTGGCTCCGGCAAGGTGGAAGAGGTTAAGCACCTCGCCGAAGACCAGGAAGCCGACCTCGTGCTGTTCGACGAGGAGCTTTCGCCGCGTCACCAGCGCGAGCTCGAACGAGCGTTCGGCACCACGATGCGGGTGATCGACCGTACGGCTCTGATCCTGGACATCTTCGCCCAACACGCGCACACGCGCGAGGGATCGCTGCAGGTCGAACTGGCGCAGTACGAGTACCGCCTGCCGCGACTGACCCGGGCCTGGACGCACCTGGCCCGACAGGCGGGCGGTGGAGCAGGGCGCTCGGGTGCTACCGGAGGCGTCGGCCTGCGCGGACCCGGCGAGACCCAGCTGGAGGTCGACCGGAGGGAGATCGGACGCCGGATCGCCCGTTTGCGCGAGGAGCTGGAGAAGGTGCGGGCCCACCGCAGCCGCTATCGGGCCCGCCGCCGTAGGGCCAAGATCCCGACTGTGGCGCTTGTCGGCTACACCAACGCCGGCAAATCAACGCTGCTGAACGGTCTCTCGGACGCGGATGTGGAGGTCGCCGATCAGCTTTTCGCCACGCTGGATCCGACCACCCGCCGGGTCGAGCTCCCTGGAGGCCAGGAGGCCCTGTTCACCGACACGGTCGGATTCATTCAGAAGCTGCCGACCACGCTGGTGGCGGCGTTCCGAGCCACGCTGGAGGAGATCACCGAAGCGGACCTTCTGCTTCACGTCCTCGACATCACGCACGGACAGGCAGAACCGCAGGCGCGGGCTGTGCGCCAGACGCTGGAGGAGATCGAGGTCGGATCTATTCCGATGGTGACCGCGCTGAACAAGATCGACCTGATGCCCGACTCGGAACTCGCCTACCGCTTCGTGGACGAATACGAGCGCGCGGCTCCGGTCTCGGCGATCACCGGCGAAGGCTTGCCGGTGCTGCTGCGGACGATCGAGCAGGTGCTCTTCGAGAACATGGCCGAGCTCACGGTGGAGATCCCCTATGAAGATGGTCGCTCCATCCATCACTTCCATGAGGTGAGCACGGTTGAATCGGCCGATCACGGTGCCCGCGCCGTCCGATTGCACGGCCGGATGCCCAGCCACTTCGCCCGCGATTTTGAAGACTACGTCGTCCCGTCCGAGGAGCCGGCCCGCCAAGCGGCCGCGGACTGAGGGGCCGTCCGAATCGACCTGAACCAAGTGAAATCTATGAGTGACTGCAAGGGAGTGCGATTTGACGCTGCAGGCGGATGAGCGCCTTGACCTACAGAGAGCGTTCGAAGCGCACCTCGACGGGGAGGTGCGCTTTGACGCGTTCAGCCGCGCGCTGTACAGCACTGACGCTTCCAACCACCGCATTGAACCATTGGGGGTGCTCATCCCGAGGCACCGGGACGAGATCAACGCCGCGGTGAGGACGGCCCACGAGCTGGACGTGCCCGTCCTGCCGCGCGGCGGCGGCACCAGCCTGGCGGGACAGGCGATCGGCCCATTTGTGGTCATCGACTGTTCCAAGTATTTGAACCGGGTGCTGGAGATCGATGTCGAGGCGGGGGAGGCCCTGGTCGAGCCGGGGGTCGTTTGCACCGAGCTGAACCGACAGGCGGCGCCTCACGGCCTGCGGTTCGGCCCCGATCCGGCCTCGGCGAACCGGGCCACGTTCGGCGGCATGATCGGCAACAACGCCACCGGCGCCCACTCGATCCGCTACGGGATGACCGCCGACCACGTGCTCTCGGTCGACGTCGCGCTGAGCGACGGGACGACGGCGGCCTTTGGCCCGCAATCGCCGGCATCGTTCGCCTCCAAGGCGCGGGGTGACGGCCTGGAAGCTCGGATCTACGCGGCGGCGGACCGCTTAAGGGAGCAGTACCGGCAGGCGATCGAGTCCGGCTGGCCGCGAACCTGGCGGCGCGCCTCCGGCTACTCTCTAAACTACTTGACGGGCTTCTCATCGGGCAAGCCCTCCGGATGGTACCGGGACAGGGGGGATTATCCGCCCCATGACGGCTACAACTTAGCCCCCGTCCTGTGCGGCTCGGAAGGCACTCTGGCTGTCACCCGGAGGGCGCGCGTGAACCTCGTGCCGGTGCCGAGGCAGACGATCCTGCTCGTGCTGGACTTCGAATCGGTCGCCGCCGCGGCCGAGGCGACGCCCGAGCTGCTCGAGACCTCGCCGGCGGCGGTCGAGCTGCTGCCCAAGGCGCTGCTGGAGCGCGCTCAAGGGGTTCCGGCCTACGCGCGCAAGGTAACGTTCGTCGACGAGCTTCCCGAGGCGCTCCTGGTCGTCGAGTACGCCGGAGAATCGATCGCCGAGCTGCGCGCTCAAGCCGGCGACTGGAAGAGGCGCGGTACGCTTCTCGAAACGGCCGAGGCGCAGCAAAACGTGTGGGAGGTGCGCAAGGCCGGGTTGGGTCTGCTGATGTCGGTGCCGGGCGACGTCAAGCCGATCACATTTATCGAGGACGTGGCGGTTCCGGTCGAGCGGCTGTCCGAGTACGTGCGGCGCGTCGAGGCCATCCTCGACGCGAACGGCACCAGCGGCGAGTGGTACGCCCACGCGTCGGCCGGCTGCCTGCACCTGCGGCCGATGATCAACCTGAAGACGCTGCGCGGGGTGGAGCAGATGCGGGCCATCGCCGACGCCGTCGCCGGGCTGGTCATGGACATGCGGGGCGCCCTCTCCGGCGAACACGGGGACGGCTGGTCGCACACCGAGTTCAACAGCCGCCTGTTCGGCCCCCGGCTTTCCCAGGCATTCCACGAACTGAAGCGGGCCTTTGATCCCCAGCACATCTTGAATCCGGGCAAGGTCATCGCCTCGCCCCGGGCGCCGGAACCGAAGCTTGACCACCGGTTGCGCTACGGCCGCGAGTATCAGACGATTGAGCTTGAGACGCATTTCGCCCACCGGCGAGAGGGCAGCCTGGCTGGCGCGGTCGAAGCCTGCACCGGGATCGGCGTGTGCCGCAAGTCCGAGGGCGTGATGTGCCCTTCCTATCAGGCCACAAGAGAAGAGGCCCATCTGACTCGGGGCCGCGCCAACGCGCTGCGGGCCGCGCTCTCGGGTGCGCTTCCGGAGAAGGCGCTTACCAGCAAGGGTCTTTACGACATCTTCGACCTGTGCCTGGAATGCAAGGGCTGCAAGGCGGAATGCCCGACCGCGGTCGACATCGCCCGCGTCAAAGCGGAATTCTTGGCCATGTATCAAGCCGAACACGGCGTGCCGCTGCGCAGTCGGCTATTCGCCGAGATTCGGGCTCTGTCCAAATTGGCCCGCCCAGTCGCGCCGCTCATCAACCGGGTCGCCTCAACGAAGCTCGCCAAAGCGCTCCAGGAGCGAGTGTTGGGCGTGGCGCGCCAGCGGAGTCTGCCTCCGTTCAAGACGACCCCGTTCGAGATGTTGTGGCGTGACCACGTATCGGCGGCGGACGGTCCGCCGGTCATTCTGTTTTTGGACACCTATACCAACTATCATGAACCGGACCTGGGAAGTGCGGCGGTCCAAATCCTTGAAGCCCTGGGGCACTCGGTGATCGTGGAGCCTCGTCAGGCGTGCTGCGGCAGGCCGATGATCTCCAAAGGGCTCCTGGAGCGAGCCAGGGGCAGCGCGCAGCAGAACTTGGAACAGCTCGGTGGCTACGCGCTGGAGGGCGTTCCGGTCATCGGACTGGAGCCTTCCTGCATTCTGACGCTCCGGGACGAGTACCTGGAATTCTTCCCGGATGACAAGCGAGCCCAGGCGCTGGCCGAAGGCTCGTACTTGTTGGAAGAGTTCTTGGTCGAAGAGGTCGAGGACGGCCGGCGCAGGGTAGACGCGTTGAACGTGGGGCCCAATAGCGGTGAGCGGATCCTGCTGCACGCCCACTGCCACGCCAAGTCGCTTGTCGGTGCCAAGCCGACGCGCGACATGCTGCGCGGGGCGGGGTACGAAGTGGCCGTGCTGGAGACCGGCTGCTGCGGCATGGCGGGTTCGTTTGGTTATGAGGTGGAGCACTACCGGCTTTCGCAGCAGGTCGGCGAGTTGGCGCTGTTCCCGGCAGTCCGGAGAGGCCGGCAGGCCGGGCTCCGGGTCGCCGCTCATGGGGTGTCCTGCCGGACCCAGATTTTGGACGGAACCGGCGTCGAAGCCGAACATCCGGTAAAATTGTTGGCCGAGCAGCTGATCTGATCGTCCCCGCATCTCGCCATTCCATTTAGAATCTGTGCCCCGAGTCGGGTTGGAGCTCGGGGCGCTTCTCGTTACAATCAGCGCCTGGTCATCGGTGTTTTTCACTTGCGCCTCCTTTGGCCAAGTTCAGGGCGTTGGGACCGTCTCTGTGAAGGGGTCTTGCACCTGCGCCCTTCGACAGGCTCAGGGCGTTGGATCTCTTTGTGTCAAGGAGCTCTTCAGCCGCGTTCAGAACCGCGAGCGGAAGGTTGGCTCCGGGTGGCCGTCGGGCCGCCGAAGAAAAAAGCCACCCTGAGCTCGTCGAAGGGCTTGTCGAAGAGTGAGCGAGTGGGAGTGACCTGCCATTGGCACATTCGGCTCTCGCCAGGGCCAGGATGGTCCACTGGATGTTCACCCCGATGGAGAAAAGCATGGTTGGGAGGGGAACTTGACCCGTCCGCAGCTCAGCACTGAGGCCGCCGACCGCCCGGTCGGCTACCTGGAGCTGGTCCGAAGCAACCGAGACTTCCGCTTCCTCTGGCTGGGCCAGGTCGTCAGCCTGCTGGGCGACTGGTTCAACCTGATCGCCTCCGCCTCCCTGATCACAATATTGACCCAATCGGGACTGGCGGTCGGCGGCCTGTTCGTCGTGCGCATGCTGGCCCCCTTCCTGATCAGCCCCGTGGCTGGGGTGGTGACCGATCGCTACGATCGGCGCCGGCTGCTCATCCTCACCGACCTGCTGCGGGCGGTGACGGTGCTGGGGTTTCTGCTGGTCCGGCGCCCGCAGGACGTCTGGCTGCTCTACAGCCTCACCGCTGTCCAGCTGGCCATCAGCGGCGTTTTCTTCCCGGCGCGCAACGCCATCCTGCCCGACATCGTGGAGGAGCGTGAGCTGGGCACCGCTAACGCGCTGTCTTCGGCCACCTGGTCGGTCATGCTGGCCGTGGGCGCCGCGCTGGGCGGGCTGGTGGCGGGCGGCTGGGGCATCTACCCGGCCTTCGTGATCGACTCCGTGACGTTCCTGCTCTCGGCGCTGCTGATCGCCCGGGTGGCCTACCGGGCGGAGGGCATCCTCGAGACCCAGGGGGCTCAAATCCGTGAGGCTGTACGGCAGTACGTGGACGGCCTGCGCTACCTGTGGCAGTATCCCGCCATCGCCGCCTTTGCGCTGAGCAAGGCCGCCATGGGGCTGACCGTCTCCGGCAGCTTCGAGGTGTTCCAGGTGGCCATCGCCGAGGGCGTCTTCCGCATCGGCGAGGGCGGCAGCCTGACTCTGGGTCTGCTTTACATGACGGTCGGCATCGGCACCGGTCTGGGTCCGATCGTGGCCCGGCATTTCACGGGCGACCGGCCGGAGGCGCTGCGCCGTTCCCTGCCCATCTCGTTCGCCATCGCCTCGCTGGGGCTGTTCACGATTTCGCCGCTGATCAGCTTCCCGGTCGTGCTGCTGGGGACGATCGGCAGGGCGGTCGGCGCCGGCGTCAACTGGGTGATGTCAACGCAGCTCTTGCTGATCACGGTGCCCTCCAAGGTGCGCGGGCGGGTGTTCGCCTCCGAGTTCGCCTTCTTCACGTTGGCCACGGCCACCAGCGCCGGTGGGGCCGGCTGGCTCCTCGACACCCCGCTGGGCCTCTCCGGAAGCCTGCGCTTGATCGCCGTCCTGGCACTGCTGCCGGCGGCGATATGGACCGGTTGGCTGCTGTGGGGCCCCAAGCCGGTCCCGATTGCGCCCCCGCCAGAGCCCGGCCCGGCCGCTGAAGCGATTCCGCCCGGCGGCGCGCCCTCCAGCCCGGACGTTCGCGGGTAGGGCGCGGCGCTCCCCGCGCAGCTCCATTGACGAATCGCTGAGGCAGCTCGTAGCAGAGTCTTACGCGACGCTTGTCGTCCTATTAGCGGAAAAAATCCCGGAGTCAAGGAGGTAATGGAGGATGGCAATCACACGTTGGCAGCCGACCTCCAAGCGCTTGAGCACGCTGGACGATGTCTTCGATGAGGTCGTTGGGCAGGCGGGGCTTCCCACGAACGGCGCTCGTCGCCGGTGGCCCGCGACCGGCCGCACACGCACGGGTAGGTGATCGCCGTCCCTGATGGCCTTGTTCACGCGCCGGGTTGAAAAGTAGGGTTGACTAGAACAGGTGTTCCATCCCCAGAGGATTACGAACGTCGGCCGGGCCCAAGTACGAATTCGACTGATGGAAGTGGGGAGGGCGAGATCGCAAGCGGGGTGGGTTCGTTCTGAATGGTACGAGCATGCGCGCGGCTTGCCGGGAGGGACCCCCAACGGGGATCTGATCGTCAAGGCGAAAAGGAGGGGCGACCGGCCCGATGCCCGGGATAGGTGGCGTCATCGACCCCCTTGCTAATGCAACTAAATGTATGTTATATTGCATTTATACGTTACCGCCTCCGTTTAGAGGGAGGGACGCCCCCACCATGGCCAACCTGCCGGAACCGACGCTCTCCGAGGCATTCGCCACGTTCGAAGCACAGAGCAACCTGAGCGACAGCTCCCTGCAGAGCTACCGCTACGCCCTCGAGCACTTCTACGACTACCTGGAGACATCGGACATGGCCGCCCGCACCTCGCTGGCGGGCCCTGAGCCCGGAGGACAAAAGCTGAGCGCCCTTGGCAGCGAGCGCGAGGACGTCAACCTCCTGCTGTGGTTCGTGAATTACCTGGGCCACGAGGCGCCCAACGCCCGACCCCGGCGCGGTGAGGACCCCGACAGCGGTCTCGAACCGGCCACGGTGCGCCTGTACGGCCAGGCGATGGTCACCTGGTTCCGCTTCCTGGCCGATGAACTGCTGCTTCCGGAGGCGTTCCCGGCCTCGCCGGCCCTTCAGAAGGCCCGCCGCATGCTCCGGACATATGTGCCGGCGAGCGAAGCGCGCGACGGCGCTCCCGAGCCGCCTGAGGGCATCGATGAACTGATTCACGCCTTCGACCAGCTCGAAGTCGACCCTGAGGCGGACGAAGAAGAACGGAATCGCCAGCGGCTGGAAGGGCTCCGCAACCGGGCCATCCTATACGCGCTGGCGGACAGCGGCGCCCGGGTCAGCGAGATCCTGCGCCTGACCGCCGACCATGTTCGAGCGGCGCGGGTGAACCCGCAGGGCATCTGGCAGGTGCGAGTGCGCGGAAAAGGCCGCGGCCAGTCGGGGCGCATGGTCACGATGCGCTTCACGGGCGCGACCCTGGAGGCGATGCACGAATACTTGGAAGTGAGGGCCGAGCCCGGCGCCACGGCGATGTTCGTCAGCCACGCCAAGACACGGCCCAAATATCGGGGACGTCCGCTGTCGGCCAACGCCGTGTGGCGCATGATCCGCCGCGCCTCGAAGCGGCTGGGCCTGCCGCACATCCATCCGCACGATTTCCGCCACTGGCGCGCGACTCAGATGCTCCAGGAAGGCGTGCCCATCGATCAGGTACAGCGCTTCCTCAATCACCGCTCAATCCGCACGACCCAGCTGTACGCCAAGACCGCAGAGCAGCAGATCGACGAAGCGGGAATGCGCACGAGTCCACTGGCGCGGGATGATGGCGACTAATCCGCTTGCCACCTAACCGTGATGGCCGTCGTACTTCGGATAAACCACAGAGATCGCAGAGATCACAGAGATCACAGAGTTCACCTGATATTTTCGTGCTCCGCGCTCTCGGCTTCTAATCGAGACCGGTGCAATGCGGACGAACGCCAGACCAAGCACCAGTCGACATATTTAGGTAGAGAACCCTAACCGCGGACCTCAACGCCCGCCAGCCGCTCCAGAGCCTTGATCAGCGCGTGGTTGCCCTCGCTGCCGAGTCCTTCCCGCTGAAGGACTCGGTATAAATTGAAGACCAGGCTGGTTCCCAGCGCCGGCACGCCGAGCCGGTCGGCCTCGTCCAGCGCCAGGCGCACGTCCTTCTGCTGCAGGTCGATCGTGAACCCCGGGCGCCAGTCCCGCTCCAGGATCTGCGGGCCGCGATTGCTGAGCATCCATGATCCGGCGGCCCCTCCTTCCACGGCCTGGAGCGCCCGCTGCAAATCGAGGCCGCCCGCGGCGGCGAACAGGAGCGCCTCGCTCATTGCCAGCGCGTTGCCCACCACCAAAATCTGGTTGACCAGCTTCACCCGCTGACCGTCGCCGTGGCCGCCGACGTGAGTGATCGTGCTGCCCATGGCCTCGAAATGGGGCCGGGCCCGCTCGACCTGGTCGGCCTCGCCGCCGACCATGATGCTCAGCGTGCCCTGCTCGGCGCCCTCACTGCCGCCGCTGATCGGGGCGTCCAGCATGTGCACGCCCTGCGCCTCCAGCTTTTGTGCGATCTCCTCGGTGGCCCGCGGGCTTATCGTGCTCATATCGACCACCAGATCGCCCTCCGAGGCCCCGTCGAGCACGCCCTCCAGCCCCAGCACGACCTCTCTCACGTCCAGCGTCTCGCTGACGCACGTGAAGACGATCGAGGCGGCCGCTGCGGCCTCGCGGGCGCTGTCGGCGGCGGCTGCGCCGGCCTGGACCAGCGGCTCCATCTTCTCTGCGGTCCGGTTCCAGACCGTCACCTCAAAGCCGGCCTCCAGCAGATTGCGCGCCATGCCGGAGCCCATGATACCCAGTCCGATGAACCCCACCTGCTCTGTTGCCACGCGTCCCTCCCGAAGCATCGTGAAACTTTCGTATAGCCTTATTACTTTTTACGAGAATAGCCCAAGCATGCATATGTGTGTGTTCGACGTGGCTATGCGCATTAATTACTCGTCGAACAAGAACAGCTCGCCCGGATCCTCGACCGCCCGTTTCACGGTGGCCAAAAACTGCACGGCCTGCCTGCCGTCGACGATCCGGTGGTCGTAGGTGAGCGCCAGGTACATCATCTGGCGCACTTGCAGTTCGCCGTCGACGGCCACCGGGCGCTCTTCGATCCGGTGCAGCCCGAGAATACCAACCTGGGGTGGATTGAGGATCGGCGTGCTCATCAACGAGCCGAATACCCCGCCGTTCGTAATCGAGAACGTACCCCCCCGCAGATCGTCGAGCGTAAGGCTGCCCTCCTGCGCGGCCTCAGCGAAGCGCCGGATTTCGCGCTCGATCTCGGGGAAGGTCATCTGATCGGCGTCGCGCAACACCGGTACAACTAAGCCCTCCTCCGCGCCCACCGCCACGCCGATATCGTAGTAGTGCTTGAGAACCATATCGTCCCCGTCGATCTCCGCGTTCAGGCGCGGAAATTCCCGCAGCGCGTGCAGCGCGGCCCGGATGAAGAACGAAGTGATGCCCAACTTGACCCCGTAGCGCTTCTGGAAGCGATCTCCATGCTGCGCGCGCAGATCCATGACGGTCGCCATGTCGGCGTCGTTGAACGTGGTGAGCATGACCGCCTGGTCCTGAGCCTCGCGCAGGCGCGAGGCGATGGTGCGCCTGCGTCGCGACATGCGAACCCGTTGCTCGCGGCGCTCCCCTTCGAGAGGCTCCTCCGCCTCGACCGGCGCCTCCGCTTCTACGGCCCCCGCCTCGCCAATTCGGGCTTCCACATCCGCCCTGCGGATCCGCCCGCCCGGTCCCGAACCGCGGATGCTCTCGAGGTCCACGCCGTGATCTTCCGCCAGCCTGCGAGCTACCGGTGTCGCTTCGACCCGCCCTGCCCTCGGCTCGCGGCCGTCTCCGCCGGCAGGGACCGGCTCAGGCTCGGGCTGCGGCTCGGCCTCGGCTTCGGCCTCTTCCTCTTCCGGTTCCGGGGCCTCCGCCTCGGGCTCCCCCTCCGCTTCGGCCGTCTCGTCGATCGTGCCTAAGACGTCGCCGACCTGGACGTCCTGTCCCTCAGCGATCTCTATGCTCCCCAAGACGCCGTCCCGCTCGGCCCCCACCTCCAAATCCACTTTGTCCGTCTCGAGCTCCACGACCGCCTCACCCACCCTCACCGGATCGCCTTCCCCCTTCAACCAGCGACCGACGGTCGCCTCGACGATCGATTCACCCAGCTCGGGAACCACGATTTTCGTCGTCATGATCTCATCTGCGCTCCTTCACCACCGCCTCAGGGGCCTTCCTTCGCTCGCCGAGCAGGGCCTTTTCAATGATCGCCCGCTGGTTGAATCTGTGCCAGGCGGCGGAGCCCTCAGCCGGGCTGGAGCTGGCCGGCCGCCCCACGAAACCGATCTCGTACCCCTCCAAGACCCGCCGCAGGCGCTTCTGCACATGCGGCCACGGACCCATATTCTCCGGTTCCTCCTGTGCCCATACGATGGAATCGACGGAGCCGAACTCTTCCACGCGGGCCCGCAGCTCCTCGTGAGGAAACGGGGCCAGCTGCTCCAGGCGCAGTACGGCCACATCGCCGGCCTCTTCCCAGTGCTCGGATTCCTGGAGATCAACGGCCAGCTTGCCGCTGCACAGGATGAGCCGAGCCGCTTCCGGTCGGTCCGAGAGATCGAGCACCGGCTGCCAGCGCCCCTTAGTGAACTCCGCCCAATCCGACGCGACCTGGGGGTGCCGCAGCAAGCTCTTGGGGGTGAACACAACGAGCGGCAGCGGATCCTGCTTCAAGACCGCCGCCTGGCGTCGCAGAAGGTGAAAGTACTGCGCCGAGGTCGTGCAATTAGCAATCCTTATATTATTCTCGGCCGATAAAGTGAGAAAGCGCTCCATCCTGCCGCTGGAGTGATCCGGGCCGGCCCCTTCATAGCCGTGCGGAAGCAGGAGCATCAAGGAGGGCTCCACGCCCCACTTGGCCCGCCCCGACGCGATCATTTCGTCGACGGGCACTTGCGCGCCGTTGATGAAATCCCCGTACTGAGCCTCCCAAATCACCAGTCGCTCCGGCGCCTCCACGTTATAGCCATATTCAAACGCCAACGCCGCGTTTTCGGTCAGTGGACTGTTGTGGACTTCAAACGCGGCCTGCGATTGTGGGAGGGACTGCAGTGGGACGAACTCCTCGCCGGTCTCGGTGTCGTGGAACACGGCGTGTCTCTGGCTGAAGGTCCCGCGTTCAACGTCTTCACCTGTGATCCGGATGGGGATACCGTCCTCAAGAATCGAGGCCAACGCCAGCTGCTCCGCGGTCGCCCAATCGACCGCGAGGTTCGAATCATCGGCGAAGAGCTGCGCCCGACCCTGGAGGACCCGCTCCAATTTGCGGTGCAGGCTGAAATCTTGGGGCACCTCGATCAGCGCCTGATTCAGCTCCCTCAATCGGTCCCGATCCAGCGCGGTCTCCACCCTGCCGGCTGCGCCCGGCGGCGGTGGCTCGGGCGGCCCTTCCGGCAGCTCCTCGGTCGGCTTCAGGCCTTCATACACCTCCTGCAGCTGCCCCATGTAGTCATCCCAGCGGGCCTGAAGGGCCGGGCGCTCGAAAACCCCCTCGTCAACCAGCGTCGTTCCCCAGCGTTCACGCACGGTGGGATGTTCTTCAATCACGGAGTACATCAGCGGCTGCGTGAACGTCGGTTCGTCGCCCTCGTTGTGCCCGTAGCGCCGGTAGCCGATGACGTCGACCAGGAAATCGCGGTGGAACTTCGCCCGATAGGCGCAGGCCATCCGAATGGCTTCTAAGCAGGCGATCGGGTCGTCGGCGTTCACGTGCACAATCGGGATCTTGAAGCCCTTGGCCAGGTCGCTCGCGAACAGGGTGCTCCGCCCCTCCACAGGGTCGGTCGTGTAGCCCAGCTGATTGTCGGCGATCAGGTGGACGGTGCCGCCGGTCGTATACCCCTCGAGCCGAGCCATGTTCAACGTCTCAGCGACGACTCCCTGTCCCGGAAAACCCGCGTCGCCGTGAATCAGCACCGGCACCGTCAGCGAGGGGTCAAACTCGGGCGCGCCCCGCCCGGACGCGTCGGTTCCCAGCGCGCGCGCCATGCCTTCGATCGCCGGATTGATCGCCTCGACGTGGCTCGGATTGGCTGACAGCGATATCGCCAACCCCGAATGGGGCTCATCTTTGCGTTCGGCCACGGTCCTCTTGGCGCCTTTGTGATATTTCACATCCCCCGTCCACTCCAGATCGTCCATGAACTTGCGCGCCGCCAGCGGGTCCTTGAACTCCGCCAATATCTGAGCATAAGGCTTGTTCAGAATGTGAGCCAGCACGTTCAAACGGCCCCGGTGCGCCATGCCGATCAGCATGTTGGACAGGCCGCGCTCCGCCGCGTCGCGCACGACTTCGTCGAGCATCGGGATCAGCATGTCCAGCCCTTCGATCGAGAAGCGGTGCTTGCCGGGGAAAATGCGGTGCACAAACTGTTCGAACACCTCGACCTCGGTCAGACGGTCAAGCAGCGCAACCCGATCGATCGGCGCCTGCGGAGGCCGAAAACGCTGCGTCTCGACCACATCACGCAGCCATTCCCGCTCCTGCGGATCACGAACGTGGTTGAAATCGTAGCCGCTGGACCCGCTGTAAACACGGCGCAGCCTCTCCACCGCTTCGCCGGCGTCCGCCGCGCCTTGCGCCACGGGGCCTCCGACGACGGACGCGGAGAGAGAAGTCAGATCGCCTTCTTTTAATCCGTGAAACTCCGGATCCAGGGTCGGGTCGCCGACGTTCGGCGCTCCCAGCGGATCCAGATCGGCCGCCAGATAGCCGTAAGCGCGGATGGACTGGACGTAATGAACCGCCCCCACGACGCGGGAGAGGTCGAGCTCCGTGAGTCGCGCACGGGATCCGCCGCTCTCGTCCCATTCTCGGAAAAGCTGCCGCGCCTGCGGGTCGACACTCTCTGGGTCGTGTAGGTAGCGCTCGTAGAGCGCCTGCACATAGCCCGCGTTTGGGCCGTGGAAGTCCTCCAGCATGCTCACTGAATCAATCCTATCAGATGGAAAATGTCCGGTTGGGGTAGGGGTGGTTCGGCTCAAATTGCAGCGCAGCGGCCGGAAACCGGTCTCAGCCGCCGTCTGCGCGACTGAATGAACCGGACAGGATTTCATTCAGCCTGCCGCTCTCCCAGCAGGCCGCAAAGGCTTCCACCATCTGGAGGTCGAACAGCTTTCCGCCTTCGTCGATGATGGTTTCGTAGGCGAGCGTCACCGGAAGCGCCTCTCGGTACGGGCGATCGGAGGTCATCGCATCGAAGGTGTCCGCCACCGCCAGCATGCGGGCCTCTTCGGGGATCTTATCCCCCTCCAGGCCCTCCGGATAACCGGATCCATCCCAGCGTTCATGATGATACAGGACGACCGGGATCGCCGGAGACAGGTACGGGATGCCCTCGATCATTCTGGCCCCCACGATCGGGTGCTGCCGCATCTCCTGCCACTCCTCCTTGCCCAACGGCCCGGGCTTGCAAAGAACCGCTTCCCTCACCGCGATCTTGCCGATGTCATGGAGAATAGCCCCGAACTCGAGCGCCGAACGTCGCTGTGAATCCCATCCGAGTTCATCCGCCATCGCCTGGACGTAGGCATTGACCCGCTCTACGTGGTCGCGAGTGTACATGTCGCGAGCCTCAATGGCGTTGGCCAGCGTCGTGAGACTGGCCTTATAGGCCGCCTTCAGCTGAGCCAGCATCAATTCATCGGTGCGTTCGAGCCGGGCCTGAACAGCCGACAGCAGTTCGTGGCTCGTCACAGGCTTCGTGATGTAGTCGTCGGCACCGAGGGACTTGCCGGCGAAGATGTCCTCGCGTGTGCCGCGGGCGGTAAGGAAAATGAACGGGATGGCGGCCCCGTTCGGTCGCTTGCGCACTTCCTCAAACAGCTCGATCCCGTCCATTCCCGGCATCGAGATATCCGATAGGATCAACGAGGGTTCCGTCTGATCCAGCTCATTCAAAGCCGCGCTGCCGTTGGGAGCAGTGCGCACCTTGTAGCCGGCGCCCTCCAGGATGTCGCGCAAAGCGACAAGCATGGCGGGATCATCTTCAACCACAAGCAGCCTCGACTCCTCGCTCGGTTCGAGTCGCTGAGTCACTTCCATGGCACCTGAGCGAATATCACTTTCCATCTGGCTAACCCGAATTCGCATTATTCTGACCGCTACGCCAGCGCGCAAACCGGTCATCGGTCCGCGCCCCCCTCCATGGGCGTCGATCCTTGGACTTGTAGGGTTTGACCCCCTTCATGGGTCTCGTCAACCTCAACGCAGCGTCGCGCGCGGCGACCTGGTCATCCAAGGCGATCGCCCGTTCAAGTTCTGCCGCGGCCTGAGACACCCACGCCCACCTGTGTCGAAAGCGATCGGCCTTCACCCAATAATCCCGCTTCTCCCAGGCCCTGGCTGCATCATGCACCGTATCATCGATCTCCTTCAGGGCCAGCAGGATGAAAGCGATCAGGTCCCCGGCCTCCTCGGGACCCGGATCCTGGGCAGCTGCGTAGCGCAGCGCCGTTGCGATTTCCCGCAGCCTTCGATTCCGGCGGGCCGCGCCCGCTTCACCCCTAATAACCCGTGACAATGCCTCGCTCACCTCCGCGCGATACCGCTGCCGAATGATTATAGCCTCGCCGACCGCCCCTCAGCGACCATCAGACCATCCCCAATTGGTACCGTTCGCCGGTACGGTAAGATTGTAGGGTGAGTCCACGCCCAGGCACATGAGAATGCAAGGAAATTGAAAAGCAGGAGGTTGCTTTTGGCGGGGGAAGAGATCAAGGTCGTGGCCCGAAATCGAAAGGCCAGCCACGAGTACTTCTTGGAGGATCTCTACGAGGCCGGGATCGTGCTCAAAGGCACCGAGATTAAGTCGATCCGGGCCGGACAGGTCAGCCTGCAGGAAGCTTATGTCGCCATCGATCGCGGCGAGGCATGGCTCCTCGGCGCGCACATCGCGCCTTACGATCCGGCCAGTGATCTTAACCACGACCCCACCCGACCTCGCAAGCTTCTGCTCACGCGCCGCGAGCTCGATCAGCTGGACCAGCTGGTCCGTCAGCGCGGCTACACAATCGTTCCCATGCGCATCTACCTCGTCCGCGGCCTGGCAAAGGTCGAAATCGCGACCGCCCGTGGCAAGCGCAAGTACGACAAGCGCCGCAAGATCAGAGAGCGTGAGGCCGAACGCCAGATCGAACGCGCCCTGTCCGAACGCCGGCGCTAACCCGCCCCGATTCGCATAGCCTCACGGCCCTAGTGGATGTTGACCGCGGCGGTTCGTCGGATCGATGTGGTTATACGAAATTGACCGATCGCTGGCCGAGTAGCTCGCCCGGCACCACGAAAGACTTGCTCCAGCTGGCAAACTGTCTCATATGTCCTGAACAGATACAGGGCCTTTACGCTTCCAGCCAGCGCTGGTATACTAGGATCACGAGGGGATGAAAGGTATCGACGGGGGTAACCAGACGGCGAACTGCAAGCCGAGAGGCGCCGAACTCGTAAAATCAGCGCAACCAATAAGTGCCACACGCACTGACTATGCGGCTATGCCGCTCGCTGCGTAAAAACAGCGAACGAGCGTAGCTCGGCTCCCAGCGGGAGCCCGTCCCTCGGAGACGCCCCTCGACCGGATCCGGGAGGACGACGGTAAGTTGAGGTGCCGTGTGAGATGGCCGCGTATCACACGAAAGTCGGTCTTCGGGCTGATGCGGCTGGCCGGTCGGAACACCCCGTCCGCTGGGGCCCGTCCGGTGAGAGCCCAAATAGGCGGACTAAGCTTGTAGAGGTTTGCCGATCGGTGCTTCCGGACGCGGGTTCGAATCCCGCCATCTCCACCAATACGACATGGCGCCCGTTCGGGCGCCATGTTTTGCTTACACGAGTCGACCGTTAATATGTTGACTGGAAACTTGGAGATGGGGGACTCGCAATTCGGGTCCCTCCTCTTGGAATCGCAATTCGGAGGCCGGGTCCTCATAGATCGTAAGGGGGATGCGTGACCCGGATTCTCGAGCGCCCAAGCCCCGTCCACGCGTGAACCTCGTTCAACTTGGGGGCACGACACACCTGCCCAGACCGTCAGGTGCTGGGTGTCGTGCCCCTGGAATTGCTCGGAATGACCATGACGGGCAGCTGGCCCCCTATCCGCGAAGGCGTTCGTGGTTAACGGGTAGCTGCTCCACGAAAGGGATTATCTCAGATTACAAAGGGACGTTAGGTCGTTGTGTCTTCGTGTTAAACCCTGCTGGCAATTCGTACCGGGTTGACTGCAGATTAAAGACTGAAGACTGGCGATGCAAGTAAAAAATGCCAGGCGCCTGATGCTAACGGCCCGAGGCCATTCACAGCGGGTTGTCGAGACGGAAACCGTGGCCCCGAACCGTCACGATGTAAGAATGGTCAGGATCCACCTCCGCCAGACGGTCCCTCAGCCGGCGCACAAGGGCGTCGATCGCCTGTTCCGAAACCCCCTCTTCCTCCGACTCCGGCCAGACGTGCTCCACAATGTCTGATCGGGACACGACGCGGTTCCCGTTGCGGTACAGAAGCTCGAGCAGGCGGTACTGGGCCGGCGAGAGCGGGGGGTCAATCTCCGTCTCAAGCAGCCAGGCCCGATGGGCCTCGGGGTCCATTCGGAGCCGCCCTAACCCGAGCTCGGCCGCCTCAGAGACGGACAGCGGCACGGTGGCCTCCGTGCCCACAAACATCCATTTGACGGCCAGAGCCACAGAGATAACGTCCCCGTCCTGCAGGAGCACGGGATCGTTAATTGGAGATCCGTTGACGTGAGTGCCGTTCTTGCTCCCAAGATCTTCCACCACAACCCCGTCCGGCGTCTTCCTCAGGCGCGCGTGCTCCCGGGATACCTTGCGATCCGGGATAACCATGTCGCACTCGGGGGATCGCCCGATGATGATTTCATCTTGGTCCAGAACCCAACGGTCGCCTCGCAATTCCCCCGTTTGAGAAACCAAGACCGGACTCTCGTTGACCGTGTCCATCGTTATCGTTTCTCCTCAAATTCCGACCGCTGGCACAACCGAGTATAATCCATGCGGGATGCGGAGGGCGGGGCCTCCCGGGACCGCGATCGTGTGGTCGTCCGCATCGCCCTCCCCCTCGCTTGCAGATGACCCCAACCACGAGGTGCGGTCGTGCCCGAACCCCTCCAATCTGATGACGCCCTCAGGGATCGATATGTGATCCGCGAGACTATCGGTCGCGGGGGCATGGGATCCATTTACCTCGCGGAAGACAATCGGCTTCCGGGCCGCCTGTGCGCGGTGAAAGAGGTCGAGCACGACCCCAATATGCCCGAGAACCTGCGTGAACAAGGGCGGGATCAGTTCTATCGAGAAGCGTCGGTTCTTGCCCGCCTCGATCACCCCAACCTCCCCAAAGTGTCCGATTACTTTTCCGAGCGAGATCGTGATTATCTGGTCATGGACTTCGTTCCGGGCGAGGATCTGAAGACGCTCATGGACACCGCGCGCCGCCAGGGCCGCTTTCTGGCCGTGGACGAAGTGCTCGGTTGGGCGGACCAGCTTCTCAACGCGCTCATCTTCCTTCACGATCAAGAGCCCCCGGTCATCCACCGCGACATCAAGCCCAGTAATCTCAAACTTACGCCGGGAGGGCTGGTCAAACTGGTCGATTTCGGCCTGGTCAAACAAATGGTGCCCGATGAGGTCACCGTGACCGTCATTCAGGGCCGGGGCACCGCTCTATACACACCCTTGGAGCAGTACGGCGGGGACACCGGGCATACGGACCCTCGCAGTGACATCTACGCGTTCAGCGCGACCGTCTATCATCTGCTGACCAACCGCCCCCCCTTGGAGGCCAAGCAGCGCTTCCTGCGCCCCCAAGCCTTGATCGCCCCCAGTGAAATCAACCCCGCCATCCCGCCAGCGGTCGAAGATGCCGTCCTTTGGGGCATGGCGCTGCATCCTGACGAACGTCCCCAGTCGATGGAGGCGCTCCGCCAGGCCCTCGATGCGGAATCCCCTTTCGAGCCGACTGAATTAGACCTGTCCGCTGCCCAGCGCATCGCCAGGATTCTACCGACCGATCTGGATCGCGGACTGGCCGCCGCGGCGTTGTTTCTCGCCATCATCGCGGCCGCTGCTTCGTTTTTCTAGCCGCGCCACCTCTCGTACCCCAGCAGACCGACAAACGAGATCAACGCGCCGGCCAACCCAGCAACGGCGCCAACCAGCCCCCCGAGCGCCTCCATCGCCCCCTGCGCCCCGGGAAGGCCCAGGGCCACGTAGTTATAAAATGAAAGTCCTCCGACGGTCGCTACCAGGAGCGCGCGCACTCGCATGGGGCCCCAGCGCCGGGACCGCGCAGTGTAGTAATAGCCTCCGCCGGCGACCGTGGCGATACCCAGAATCCCCATCAGAAAGTCCGCGCCGCTCACCGTCCTCGGCTGGGCCGGGGGGTCTGATGGTTCAGCCACTTCGGTTTCAGGAGTGGCCGGAACGGCCGAAGGCGTCGGGATTGGCTCTTCGGTATCGGTCGGAAGCGGCGTGGGTGCAATCACGGTTGGAAATGCCGGCACACCCTCCTGCACATTGAGCTGCAGCACGTCGGATCGCAGGGCCGGGTCGCTCCGGGCCTGAATAACGAGCATGCCAAGCCGATCCAAGCGGAACGTCGCCTCGGCCACCCCCTCCTCGGTCACGGCCTCGAGCGTCTGGGTGATGTTGTCCGCACGATAAGTGAGCAGGAATTCCACCGGGGTGTCGTCCGGCACCGGATGTCCATTCGCGTCCCGGATCACGCTCGTGCGCACCGACACCAGACTGCCCTGCGTCAGGCCCCGCTCGGCGCTCGGCGTCGGGGTTTCCTCGCCGATCTCGGCTTCGATACGAAGCTGGATGACCTGTTGGGGATCCGGCTTGAGGGCCTCGATCAGCTCATAACCGATCCCGGGCACGCTCACCGGCGGCGCGCCGCGCGCGGAGAGCTCCCCGAACAGCAGCCGGGCTGCCACATCGACCGCAGAATCGGAGGCGGAAAAAACATTGTAGTACGCGTCGACACGGCTGAGGTTGGTTGCATCCAGACCGTAGGGCACGTCAAAGCCGAACACAACCACCCGTTTCCCTTGAACGAGGTCCGGCCGCTGATTGAGCAAAAGCCGCAGCGCATCGGCGCCGAAACGTTCGCTGTTTACATCCAATATGGAGAAAACCAGCCAATCGGCGCTCTGGAGGGGGGGCTCTACCTCCTCCGGGTCTATGAGCGGCACCGGTAAAGGCTCACTGGGCGCTTGCCCCAAGTAGGCAGCCAGGTCAGCCGTCGAAAACGACCACAGGTTCCACGTGCCCACCTGACCGGCCGCGCCAGGCCCATACAGGCTGTTGACCTTGCGTTCAAGCGCGTTTACATCCATGAGCGTCCGAACGGGACACCCCGCACAGCGTTGGAAGTAGCGTACATCCGTGAAGAACACAACCCGGTCCCCCAACTGCGGCGCGCCGCCGAGGCGAGCATCCACATCTCCAGCCTGGGGGCTGATCAACGTGGCGCCCTGCCGCACGACACTGAACCCCACTTGGTCACTCGTGCCGATCACCTGCACTTCCGCCGGTGCACCCAGCACCCGACTGCGCACGAATCCCCCTTCGTACAAGCGAAGTTTCAGCCTGAGAATGCGCAGCACCGCTTCATCAACTCGCTGGGAGAAGACCGGATCCTCGCGGTATTTCTGGGCGAAGAAGCCGAAGACCGATTCCAGCGTCGCCAACTCGTCCGGGGCGTCTGGCTCGCGAATATTTCCGAGGTAGAGCAGATCGTTTCCAGCGATAAGCGCGTCCCTGGCTACAAGCTGGGCCTCGAACCTCTGCTCAAGCGGATCACGAAAGCGACGAATGGCGCGTGAGCCCAACGAATCGCTCACGGTGATTCCACCCTGCTGGTGCCAATCCGCGATCGGCTCCAACGCCATCAGCTGGCCGTACGCCTCAGGATCCAGACTGATCGGCCGAGTCGTGGCGCGGATATTTCCCTGGAAGCCCTGGTATCGGATGTGGGTCACAAGCAGTCCATCGACCACGCTATCGGCGCTGCCCGGAGCCGACTGGGTCACGCGGAAAAACGGCGGCAGCTCGATCTGCAGCAACTGATCGATCGACTTGCGCACGGTCGATACCTCTTCCTGGAGCGGCCGGTCGCTCCCTCCGTGGCCCGGGAAGTGCTTGGCGATCACCGCAAGCCGTCCCTGCGAGCCCTCATGCAGGCCACGCACGTACTGCTCGCCCATCTCGGCGACCCAAAACGGGTCTCCACCGAACGTTCTTGAGCCCAGATCGCCCGGCCCGCCCTGCCCGGGGGCCTCGAGCACATCCAGCGACGGGCCGAGGTACAGATTGACCCCCATCGCCTGCAGCTCCCTCCCCATCGTTCGGCCCACCGTCCCTGCCAAAGAGGGGTCCCAGGTTGCCCCCGTCGCCATCTGAGTCGGCAAAGGCGACATCCCGGACACAAACTGGGGCAGCGGAATGCCGCTCTCCTCATCCGAAATTGCGATGAACAGGGGTACGAACGTGGGCGCGATTTCCTCATCGCGCTCAACGTCGAGGATCACGTCATCAATCGAGCTGTTGTACTCGACCGCCTGGAGCTCCTGGCCTAGCTCCCTCACCCCCGTCGCAGTGTTTGGTTCGCTGACAAAGTTGTCATTCTCCGAGCGGAGTAGCACGCCGGAGATGTGATGCTCCCTGATCAACCGGTCGATCGCGCTGTCAGGCTCAACCGTGCTGCCCTGGAATCGAACGAGAAACAGCTGCCCCACGCGCTCTTCGACGGTCATCTGGGCCAGCAGATCCTCCGCCAGGTCGCCGCTGGGCGAGGCGGATGGATTTGCAGCGGTGAGCAGAGGGGCGGCCAGAATCGCAGTCACCAGGACGAGGTTCCACAACCTACGCATCACGTCGCAAGTATACCTTTCCGCACCCGAAGTCCTCTTGGTCGACCGCCTAGCGCTCCGCCTCGGCCCGCAGGATTTCGCGCAGCACATTCCGCCGCGACGCCCCGTTCAGCAGTTCCAGCCTCCGGATTCCCAGCGGATCGATGTCCTGGCGCAGCAGGCGGAGGTCTTCCTCGGTGGGCGGTTCGGTCTCCTGGACTCCCTCACTCACCTCGAGCTCGAAGCCGGTTTTGGCCCGCACGCGTTCGAGTCCGATTCCAGGGTGCAAGTGAGTCAGACGCAGCATACCGTCGGCGAAATCGAACTGGCCCAAATCCGTAACTAAATAACGCGGGCCGCTGCCGCGCCGGCGCTGGGCCGCATGACCCAAGCCGACGCAGTAGTCGAGCTCTTCCACAAACGTCACCTTCGAATGGCGCGGAACGTACAGGTGGACATCGTCCATGTACGTCGTCACATCAGGGATGCCGCCGCTTCCCGGCAAGCGAAGCCGCGGTCGTCGATGGTCCGCTCCAATGGCGATGTTGTTGAAATTCCCCCGCCGATCCACTTGACCCGGGCGGAAGAACTCCTTCGGCCGCACCTTGGGCAGGAGCTCGACGGCCGCCTGCGCGAACCCGAAGCTGTTCATCGCACGGTCCAACCACAACGCCTCGACCTGCGCCAGGCCCAACGGCGCTCCATCGCGGCACACCGTCTGGCCGATGGCCGAAGCGAAATACACGCCGGGGGCGTGCGTATGCCAGGCCAGCAGATAGCCCGCTGCCACGAGCGGCGTCGCCAACCCTTGTGCCAGCACATCGCCGTCCTTGACCTGACGCGCGATGCAGACACAGATCAGCTCGTCAACAGTCGGTCCTTTGCGGCTCACGGTGCACCGCCCTTCCCCACGATCGAACTGACCCTGCCGGCCGCCTGAGTGTCGAAGAGACCGCTCCACCCCAATTTACGAATGACCACACCAAGAAGAAGCGACCCCGCATCCGTAAAGGAGCGGGGTCGTTGGAGGTCTCATGGCTCGATGCCGCTCATAATTCGACAAAGTAGGCTTCCGCGGCTCTGTCGAGCAGGTCCTTCGTCATCTCCGGTTCCACGTTCATGTAGCGGGCGATGTCCTGGATTTGATCACAAATATCGCGCGGATGAGAAGCCCGCAGTTTCCGGTTGCGCTTGATATACCATTCCTGGAGCAAATAGGCCAATCCACGATCTGAATAGGCGACCCCCTTGTCCTGAGCGACCTCCTTGAAGATTTTGCGGTAGTTTTCGTAGGAGGGATCCTCCACCTCAATCTTGTGGCGCAGGCGGCGCAGGAAGGCCTCGTCCACCAGATCGCGCGGCGGCAGGTTGGTCGAGAAAACGACCAGCACGTCGAAAGGCACCTCAACCTTGCGTCCGGTATGCAGCGTCAGGTAGTCGATGCGGTTTTCCAGCGGAACGATCCAGCGGTTGAGCAGGTCACGGGGGCGAACCTGCTGGCGACCGAAGTCGTCGATCAGGAACACGCCCCCATTCGCTTTGACCTGGAACGGCGCCTCATAGAACTTATTGACGTCGTCGAACACCAAATCGAGGCCGGCCATCGTCAGCTCACCGCCGACCACAACGAACGGCCGTCGGATGCGCACCCAGCGCGGATCCCGCTTGGAGCCGGTCTTCAGGCTGCCGGTCCCCTCGGAGGTCGTGTCCTCCTCCCGCACCAGCACGTGATTGACGGAGTCGTACAGCTTGACGACCTGCCCATCCACGTCCAGCGCGTATGGGATGAACATATCCTCCTCGAGGATCATGCGGCCGATTGCGCGCGCGATCGAAGTTTTGCCGTTGCCCGGGGGACCGTAGAGGAAGATCGAGGTGCCCGAGTTCACGGCTGGACCGATGCGGTCGAAGGTCCGCTCCGAGAGGGTCAGCTCGGAGAGCGCCTCGCGCATCGCCCTCGCGTGCACGGTCGGACGGCCGCGTCCCTGGCGCTGAATGGCGGTGTTGTAGTCCTCCAGTGGCACGGGAGCGGGTCCGGCGTATTGGCTGCGGTCAATCGCCTCCCGAGCCCTTGCCATGCCGGCGCCGGTGATGGCGTACTGATAAGCGCCCTCACCGAAGCCGACCTGGGTTTTGACCTCGACGAATTTCTCGCGTTTCAGCGCTTCCAGAAGTTGATCCACCAACCCGGCGAACGGCAGCGCCATCGCCTCCGCGACCTTGAAGCCCGTCAGATAGCCCCGGAAGTACAGAATCTTGAGCGCCAAATCCTGCAGCCATAGTTCTGAAAGCCCGGTGTCCTCAACACGGCTCACCGGGGGCGGAACATAGCGCAGATTGGAGGTCGAAGGCGGCGCGGTCTCTTCCCCCGGCCTGATGTGCGGCCTCGGTAAACTCATGCAACCCCCTCAAACGCTGCGACAAACGTATCCATCATCCGTACCATATTGTGTGCTCCCACGCACGCGTCGCCCGGATTACAAGTACCTTCCCACCTGAATCATGCATCTGCTGTGCCAGATTCGATCCTCGATTATAGCGAGCATGTCAAGCCTCAGCAAACATCGATTGTGCCAGCGATGGACTATGAGTACAATCCCACTATGCGCCTATCTGTCGTCATGCCCGTCTACAACGAGCGCGCCACGATAGAGGAGATCCTGAAGCGCGTGCAACAGGTTGAAATGGCCGATGAAATCATCGTAGTGGACGACGGCTCCACCGACGGGACGCGGGAGCGGTTGCAGCAACTCACGGACGGAACGGACAGCATTAAGCTCTATGCTCACCGAGAAAACCGTGGCAAAGGCAGCGCCGTCCGCACGGGGATCGAGGCCGCCAGGGGAGAACTGGTCTTGATTCAGGACGCCGATCTCGAATACGATCCGCGCGATTATCCCGAACTTCTCAAGCCGATCGAAGAAGGCAGAGCCGATGTCGTGTATGGCTCACGCTTTCTCGGCGCGCCTCGGCGCTCAACCATGTTTTGGCACATGGTGGCCAATAAGCTGCTGACATTTATGACGAACATTCTCTACAACAGCATCCTCTCCGACATGGAAACGGGCTACAAGGTCTTCCGGCGCGATGTCATCGAGGACATCCCCCTTCGCGCCCGACGCTTTGATTTCGAGCCCGAAATCACGGCCAAGCTGCTGAAGCGACGGGTCCGAATTTTCGAAGTTCCGATCACCTTTAACCCGCGCGAATACGAGGAGGGGAAGAAAATCGGTATTCTGGACGCCTTCGAAGCCGTATGGGCGCTGATCAAATATCGGTTCTTGGACTGACCGCGGGGCGCACGTCGACCACGTTGAGCTGCGGGCTGCGGTAACCTCGATACTCGTTCCACTCATAATGAAACGCCACGTCCACCTGGCGATCCAGATCCGCGATCCTAGCACCCTGCCGGAATGCGATCGCATCGCACACCTTCTTGCCGGAACGCAGCGTCATCTTCAGGTGAGCGTTGTCTCTGCCCACCGCCCGCAGGTTGAGCAGCTCGGCCCCGAACGCGGCGAACACAGGTGGATCATTCCCTTTGCCGAAGGGCTCAAGCCGTTCCAGGACTCCCAACAAGGGTTCATCGAGCTCCTCTAGTTTGACCACCGCGTCCACGTCCAGTTGGGGAGTAGGAGGACGGTCCTCATAGCGCGCGGCCGCCAATTCGCGCAGCCGCTCGACTAACTCGGGAACATCTTGAGTGTGCGCGGTAAACCCCGCCGCCGCGGCGTGCCCACCGAATCGAACCAGCAGGCTGCTGCACGCCTCGAGCGCTTCGGTGATGTGGAATTCCGGGATCGATCTGGCGGAGGCCTTCACATAGTCGCCTTCGCGCCGCCCGACGATCGCAGGACGGTAGAACTCTTCCATCAGCCGAGCCGCGGCCAGACCGATGACGCCTTCGTGAAACTTGCCGTCCGCGGCGAACAGGATCGAACTCCAGGCCTCGTCCTGTAGGGCCAGCTGCCTCGCCCGTTCAACGGCCCGGCGCGTCTCCTCCTGCCGGGCGCGGTTGATGCGATCCAGCTGCTCCGCCAGCGGCTTGGCCTCCGCCTCGGACTCCGCGAGCAGAAGCCGCAGCGCCAGCAAGCCGGATTCCATCCGGCCGGCGGCGTTGAGCCGCGGGCCCAGACCGAATGCGATGTTGGTCGCGCTCACGTTTCCAGGGCGGAAGCCGCCCACCTCCATCAAAGCCCTCAAACCTGGACGCTGCGCTCGATTGAGCTGCTCCAGCCCGGCCGCGACCAAGATTCGATTTTCGCCTTTCAGAGGTGCCAGATCGGCGACGGTTCCCAGAGCGACGAAGTCCAGCAGCTCGATCGGCGGGACCTCGCCGCGCGCCTCAGCGATCGACTGGGCCAACTTGTAAGCAAGCCCCACTCCAGCCAGGCCCTTAAAACCGTACTCAGACCGCGCGCGCCGGGGATTTACCAACGCTTGGGCCGGCGGAATCGCTTCGCCCGGCTGGTGGTGGTCGGTGATGATTACCTGAAGGCCAAGGTCCACGGCCCGGTGCACCTCCGGCAGGGCCCGGGTGCCGCAGTCGACCGTGATCATCAAATCGGCTCGGCCGGCGAGGTCTTCCACCGCCTGAAGGTTCAGCCCGTACCCTTCCTGAAAGCGATCGGGGATATACGACTCCACTTCGGCGCCGATCGCCGTGAGGTACTTCGTCAGCAGTGCCGTTCCGCTGATCCCGTCGACATCGTAGTCCCCGTAGACCACAATCCTTTTGCCGACCGCGATGGCGGCACACACCATTCGCACCGCCGCCTCCATATCGGGCAATGCCAGCGGAGGGCGGAGATCTTCCACCCGATTGGCGAGGAACTTCTCCGCATCCCGCCTCGACTTGATTCCGCGCGAGACGAGCACCGGGCGCAGTAGACGCGGCACCAGATCCAGCGCCTCATCCATCTCCTGAGGCAGCGCTTCAGGCAGGTTCCACACGAGTTCCATGGTTCCCCCTTCTTGTGACTCCACGCGAAAAGAGGCCCGCTGCGACGCGGGCCTCTGACTTCCTACACTACAAGCTCAGGCCCAGCCTTGATTCTTGACGAAGCTCGTGATGACCGGGATCTCCACGTACTCACCCTGATAGGCCTTGTACGCCCACCACAGCTGGAGCAGGAAACCGAGCGGCCACAGGCAGAGCCCGATCACGAACACGCTCAGGATGCTCACGAGGACATAGAAAACCACACCCCATGCCAATGCCTGCATGTTGTGGGCGCGGATAAATGGTCTGTCCTTCTTGCCTTCGACGAGCAGCAGCACGATCGGCACCAGAGGCGTGAAAACGTAGGCGAGCGCGGCCCAAAGCTGATCGTCGCTCGTCACCTGGGGTTGATCTGTCATGGGTAATCTCCTTGTTCCTCAAGATATGCGGTCGTGATGGGCGGCTGTCCTGAACCCATCTGCACATTGTACATGATAGGGTTTGCCTCGCACCCATCCGCCCTCTATAACACCACAAGCCGGTAAAGGTTACACGGTCAATGGCCCATGATAGGATTGACGCCATGCGAGTGGTTTTTATGGGAACGCCGGAATTCGCGATCCCGTCCCTCTCCGCGCTTCTCGATGCGTTCCAGGTCGTCGGCGTTTTCACACAGCCCGACCGTCCCGCCGGGCGCGGGCGGGAACTGACCGCCCCACCCATCAAGCAGCTCGCTCTCGAACATGAGCTCCCTATCGCCCAACCAGAATCGCTGACGGCGAACCGGGCCCTGTCGAGCTTAAGGTCGTGGTCGCCGCAGGTCATCGTCGTCGCCGCCTACGGTCAGATTCTGCCGCCTGAAGTGCTCGAGCTGCCACCGCACGGCTGCGTCAACGTGCACGCATCGCTCCTGCCGCGCTGGCGGGGCGCGGCTCCCGTTCAAGCGGCCATTCGTCAGGGCGACGCGGAAACCGGCGTGACCATCATGAAGATGGACCCGGGACTGGACACCGGTCCGATCCTGGCCCAGCGCACCACACCGATAGGCCCCGAGGAGACCGGCGGCGAGCTCGCAGAAAGGCTCGCCGAGATGGGAGCCGATTTGCTGGTCGAAACCCTACCAGGGTACACCGCGGGCCTCATCCAGCCGGTGCCCCAGGACGACCGCGAGGCCACCAAGGCACCGCTTCTGCGCAAAAGGGACGGCCTGCTTGATTTCCAGAACCCGGCCGCGAACCTGGAACGCAAGATCCGGGCCTATCATCCCTGGCCGGGAACTTTCTTCTACTGGAACGGGCAGCGGATCGCGGTACGGCGCGGCTCGGTCGGAGAGACGAGCAGACCTCCCGCTCCGGGGACGGCCCTGGAGGTCAACGGCCGACCCGCGGTTCAGACCCCCGACGGGGTGCTGATCCTCGACGAGGTCCAACCCGCCGGCAAGCGCCCCATGTCCGGTAAGAGCTTTCTGAACGGGGCGCAGGATTTTCCAGGCAGCGAGATCGTCCCCCCGGAGGGCAGCTGAGAGGCCCATGACCCACACGCTATGGCTCGCGCGGCACGGCCTCTCCGTCGCCAACCGCGACAACATCCGCCAGGGCCAGATGGATTTTGAGCTCGCGCCGCAGGGCCGGCGGCAGTCCGAGGCCCTCGCTGCACGGCTCGGGCAGGAGAAAGTGAACTTCATGGCGCTCATCGCCAGCCCACTCCGGCGAGCAGCCGCCACCGCCGAAATCCTGGGCCAGGAGTTGGGGCTCCCGGTCGAATACGACGATCGCTGGCGGGAGCGAGGCGCCGGCGTCGCTGAAGGGCAGGACCTGGCCGCGATCCGCAGCGAAAACACATACCAGGAGACCCGTCACGCCCACATGCCCGTGTTCGAAGGGGGCGAAAGCAAGCTCGACCTTCATCTGCGGGCCGCGTCGGCGCTGCAGGCCCTGCTGCGCCGGCCTGAAGGCGAATACCTGATCATCGCCCACGGGGGGATCATGTCGGCCGCGATTCGCGTTGCGCTTGGGCTGGCACCCACCGGCAGGGCGACGGAACCGGGCTTCGCGTTTGCAAACACGGCACTGGCGGTCCTGATCTACGAGCCGCGGCGCGGCCATTGGGTGCTGGAGCGGCTCAACGATCGCGCCCATTTGGACCGCTCATGAGCCCTTTATCCGCCGATCATCTTCTCATCGGCGGGCGTATTTATTCCAGTGTGAGTCCACCCACTCCAGCGCGGGGGCTGGCGATCCGAGATGGACTTGTCGTTGGCACGGGAACGCCCGAGGAGCTCGAGCCGCTGCGAGGGCCGGACACAAACGTCGTCTATCTCGACGGGCGAACGGTGGTGCCCGGCCTGACCGATGGCCACCTGCACCTGGAACAGTACGCGCGTTCGCTGGACCGGATCAACTGTGACACCGACCATCTTGACGAGTGCCTGGAGCGAGTTGCGGCCCGCGCCGCCCGCCAGGCGGAGGGAACGTGGATCGAAGGCCACGGCTGGGACCAGAACCGCTGGGGCCGCTGGCCGACGGCCGAAGTCCTCGATCGGGTGGCGCCGTCCCACCCCGTGTATCTGACGGCCCGCTCGCTGCACGCCGGGGCGGCCAACTCTGCCGCGCTGCGAGCCGCCGGCATCGCTCCTAAAGCCCCGGACCCCGGAGATGGCGCGTTTCAGCGGGACGAAGATGGGGACTTGACCGGCATCTTGTTCGAGGGCGCGATGGAGCTGGTCAGCAAGGCCCTGCCCGGACCCACCGAGGAGCAATTGGCTGCCCAGATCGAAAAGGCCCAGGATTCACTTTGGCGGCTCGGCCTCACCGGAATTCACGATTTCGACGGACGGGCCTGCTTCGCCGCGCTCCAGCAGCTGCGCGTCCAGGGGCGACTTGGCCTGCGAATCCTCAAACACCTGCGCCTCGAGCAGCTCGACGGCGCGCTGGCGGCGGGTCTGCGCTCCGGCTTCGGTGACTCCCTGTTGCGGCTTGGCAATGTCAAAGTATTCGCCGACGGCGCGCTCGGGCCGCGCACGGCGGCCATGCTGAGACCGTACGACGATGAAGCCGAAAACCGGGGGATGCTGCTGCTCGACGAGGAGCAGATCCTCGAAATCTCACTGCGGGCCGCCCGTGGCGGCTGGCCGATGACGATTCATGCCATCGGGGACCGGGCGAACCACCAGGTGCTGAACGCGTTGAGCTCACTGCGCGAAATTTCTCAGCGCGAAGGCCTCCCCTGGCAGTCGCACCGCGTCGAGCACGTCCAGCTCTTGCATCCGGACGACGTCCACCGTCTGGCCGAGCTGCAGGTGTACGCTTCCATGCAGCCCATCCACGCCACCTCCGACCGACACATGGCCGACGTGGGCTGGGGAGATCGCGTGCGGCACGCGTATGTATGGCGGTCGGTGCAGGAATCCGGTGCTGTTCTCGTGTTCGGCTCGGACGCGCCTGTGGAAAGCCCCAATCCGTTCTGGGGGCTTCACGCCGCCGTGGCCCGCACGTCTCCGGACATCGAAAGCGACCGCGATCCCTGGACGCCGCAGCAGCGCATCGACCTGGAATCGGCGCTGGCCGCTTACACCCTTGGCCCCGCCGAAGTCAGCGGCCGCAGTGCTCAATTGGGCCACCTCAACAGCGGCGCCCACGCCGACCTCGTCGTGCTCGAGCAGGACCTCATGCAATCCGAAACCGCGGAGCTGGCCTCCACGCTGCCCGCGGCGACCATGGTCGACGGGGTCTGGCGTTTTCGCAGCTTCTAGCCGCCGCGCAGCGTCCTCACATCGCCCTGGCGCACCGTCACACCCCTCCGATCCAGGTGTTCCAGCAACCCCAGTACATATTTGCGCGAGGTGTCGAAGTGATCGCGAACGTCGGCGACCCTGACTGGGCCGCGCTCGCGAATTAAGCTCTCAATCCCCTCCACCATGGACTGGTACGCTTCGAGGTCGAACACGACATCTTCAGAGACTTGCACCAGCTCACCTCGCTGGCGCATAAATTCGTAAAGCTCGTCGCCCAGTTGGGCCCGAACATCCTTCACATTCGGCGGAGAATAAGGCGTCGCCCGGAACTGGTCCTTCACGTCGCGAACACGCTCCAGTTCCTGCTCGGTTGGACTCGGTTGGAAGTCGTGCTTCCCGACCCAACCCTCACCTCGCTGGATGGTTCGTTCCTCCACTGCATGATGGAGAACCGCCTGAAACACCCTCTCCCCGAGGCCCAGCCGACTCCGGAGCTCCTCCTGAGGCATGCCCGGCCGCAACGGAAAGCCGCGGTGGAACTCTTGCAGAGCGTTGATGAGCTGTTTCACCGTTCTCTCCAGCCAGCCCGACTCAACCCACCACGCCTCGCCCAGGTCATCCGCGAGCTTCAGCACCGCCCCCTTCTCAAGAAGGGACCTCAAGCTGCTTCGCCCTTCGGCGCTCTCGATGCCGGCCCGTTCGAACACCTCGGCTGCACGCGTTGGCCCGGAAGCAGCCAGCGTCTCCAGCAAAATTTGTTCCGTCGAACCATTCAGTAGGGCCTCCAGCCGGTCGGTGACCCGCGCGTCCTTCATCCGATGTCGTCGCGCCGGGTGAGGATCAGCCACTCGACCCCCACTGATCGTCATCGGAGGCGAAGGTTTCCGCAGGATGTAGCGGTCACCTCGTCGGGCGACAACGGGGCTTTCGAGGATCAGCTGGAGCCAGCCGCTTTCACCGGGCTTTAACTCCCTCGGGCCCCCCAAGATCCGCAGCCGCGCCATCCGCTGAGCCGCGCCGACGAACAGCTTGACTTCCTGGTCGTGGCCGACTTCGGCTCCACCCAGCTCCAGCACCCGGACGTGGGCGTCCATCATATCGGTCGGTCGGTAGGTGTCTGGGTAAGCGACGACATCCCCCCGCCCGACTTGATCCACATCGACGCCCGAGAGGTTCGCCGCAACACGGCTCCCTGGCACGACTCGCTCTTTGTCCTGCTTGTGGGTTTGCAGCCCCCGAATTCGCCCGGGCAAACCGGCGGGCAGCACCACGACTTCGTCGCCCACTTGCAGCGAGCCGTCCAAAAGCGTTCCCGTCACCACCGTGCCGAAGCCGGAGACCGTGAAGGCCCGGTCAACCCCCAGCCTGGGGCGGCCCAAATCCTTGCGCGGCTCGGAATCGCCCAAGATTCGGTCCAGCGTCTGCCGCAGCTCATCGATGCCGTCCCCCGTACGGCCGGACACTCTGACGATCGGCGCTTCGGCCAACCGCGTGCGGCTCAACAGTCCCGTCACATCCTCTTCCACCAGGTCCAGCCACCCCGCCTCCTCAACCAAGTCGATTTTCGTCAACACGACGACCCCGCGCTCCACCTCTAACAGATCGAGGATTGCGAGGTGCTCCCTGGTCTGCGGCATCACCCCCTCGTCGGCGGCGACCACGAACAACGCGGCATCGATGGCGCCGACCCCGGCGAGCATGTTCTCGATGAAATCCCTGTGCCCGGGCACGTCGACCAACCCGATCTCCTCGCCTGAGGGAAGCTCCATCCACGCAAAACCGAGATCGATCGTCAGCTGCCGCTCCTGTTCTTCACGCAGCCGATCCGGATCGATCCCGGTCAGGACTTCGACAAGCGTCGATTTTCCGTGATCCACGTGGCCGGCGGTGCCTAAAACGTACATCGCTGCCTGGCTCTAAGCCCAGGGGTCACTGGTCCTCCAATTCGGAGGCCCAATCGCGCGTCAAGTTCAAGAGGCTCCGCACGCGGCGATCGACGGCTTCAGCCAGTCGATCGAGCTTGTCGCGGAACGCGGTCATTTCTTGCTGCACCTGCACGAGCTGCTCATCCAAGCGCTTGTGGGCTCGGGTGTGCTCCCGCCACTGCTCGTCGTTGGTAAGCTTGTACGTATTCCAGCGCTTCTGGTCGTCCGCCTTGAAAGCCGACCACTCCTGCTTCATCCGCTCCTCGGTCAAGCGCTGCATCTCCGTCACCTCATTGATCCGGCGCTCGAGGCGATCGATCACGCCCTTGAGTTCGCTTTGTAGCTGGCGGGTATCACGGAATGTGCCCTCGTACTGCACCATCCGTTCTTCCAGCTGTTCCGCCTTTTCCTCAAAAGCCCCAAAGTGATCCTCCCACGAGCTCCACTGACGCTCAAATTCGACCAGCTTGCGCCGCTGGGTCTCGGTCCAAGCTTCCAGGCTCTCCCTGCGCTCCTGCTCCGCGGCCGATAGCTCGCTGATTTCGGTTTCCAGCCTGCGGCCCCGGTCATCGGCGAGCTCCATCGCACCCCGAATGTTCTCGGCCTTGTTGCGCAGCGTAGAGATGTCCGTTTGCAGATCGTTGATGCGTTCAGTATCACTCCTGCGGTCGTCTTGGACGGTCTCAATGGCCCTGCTCTGATCCGTAGTGCGGTCCTCCAAATCCTCGATCCGCTTGGTGATCTCGTCAACCGCCCGGCTCAGCCGCATCTGCTCTTCTCGACGGTTCGAAAGGCTTTCCTCGAAGTCCTCGATCCTGCCGACCTCCTGCTTCACCTCATCGACCCGCTTGCCGAGGGCTTCCTGATCGGCTCTGCGCAACTCCTCGACATCCGACCAAATCTCGCGTCTCCGCTCCTCAGCGGACTCCATCTGCCGCGAGATCTCCTGTCGATGGCGATGCAGGCTGTCGTCAAAGTCAGTGATCCGGGATGCGACCGAGGAAAGGCGCGCCAGATCGGCCGATAATTCCTCCATTCGCTGCCGCAGCTCGCTTATCCCCCGCTCCAGCTTTTCGGCCTTATGCTCAAATCGTTCCAGGGCGTCGGCGTCCTTGCGACGCTGCTGGTCGAGCCAATCAATTTTCTGTTCGATCTGTTCGGGTTCCATTCGTGCCTCCCAAGACCTCGCGCCTAGTATAGTAACGCGCTTCAGGCGCCTGGGATGAGATTCGTCAGCCCCGAAACCGCCTGCAAGACCCATGGATAGATGAGTTGGGGGAAGAGACCCAACACGACACAGAGCGATATCCCGGCCAGCAGGTAAACCCGTTCCCACCCCGATCCCTGCAAAGTCGCCTGCGCTTCATGCGGTGTTCCCAGCACGGTCCCCAACCAGCGCGCGCATGCCGCGGCGCACAAAAGCATCGCAAACACGACCGCGGTTGCCGAAAGAACATAGGCTTTGCCGAACGTACCGATCGCGCCCCACCGGCCGGGGAACCCCGCGCTGAGCGGAACGCCAGCCAGTGAGAACAATCCCACCAGCATAGCTGCGGCCGGAAGGGGGTTTGAATAGGCGGCGCCCCGCAAGTGCTCACGGCTCAGCCCCCCTGCGGCCCTCTCCAGAACCCCGGCCGCCAGCGCCCACACCACGACCCCGATGGCGCGCGCGCCGGCCAGGCCGAGACCCAACGCGTAGGCGTCACTGGTAGCCCGACCCGCCACCAACAGCGATACGCCCAGATCGGCGAGCAAAATGAAGGCCCCGGTGCGAACCATCGAATCCTGGGCCACGGCCCACAAAGCCCCTGCCATGACCAGCGCCCCGCCGCCGGCCCGCATTGCAAACGCCACCTCGGATGAGATTCGCAGCCACTCGTATGCGTCCAAAAACTCGAGCAGGAAAAAGTAGCCGGAGCTGTGCAGCGCGACCGCCACAAACGCCAGGCTGTACGGATCCCCCCGGTCCGCGGCGCGCGGTAGCCACAAGTGGAACGGCGGGACGAAAAGCAAAATGGCGAATCCAAGCCCCAACAATCTCGTGATTCGCTGAACGTCCTCCGGTGCGCTTCCCGTGACACCCGACGTTTCCAGGAGCCAACCGGTCGTCAGCACGGCGGTCATGGCAATGGTGTAGAAGACCAACAGTCGCTGAGCCCCGGCTCGACCCGGTCGGTTAGGCGGCGCCAGCAGAAGCACCGCCGCCATGGCCGCCAGTTCGAGAAAGACCGCTGCGTACAGGAAAGGACTGACCATCAGAGAGGCCGCAAGCGCGCCGATCATCAGACTGCCCGCCGAGTAGAAATAACGCCCCCGGTCGGTGAGCCAGGCGCCGACGAACAGAAAGCTGGCCACCGCGTAAAGAAAGCCCACCGCCGCTCGATTGGAGGCGTCCAAAACAAGTCGACGCCCCAGCAGCTCGAACTCCGGTGCAAGCTTTAAGCCCCTGCCCAACACCTGCATCGCTTCGTCGAGCGGGGCCGCCAGTGCGAACAGAGTCGCGGCGGCTGCGGCCCCGAACGCCACCATCGCCGACGCGCGCGGTCTGTTGTGGAGCCCAGCGAGCACGCTGATCGCCAGCACACTCCACACTCCTAACACCAACGGCGCGCTCAGCTGGGCCCTCCTTCAGCCATTGCGCCCGTCTCCCAGGTTTGGCTTCGGATCAGATAGCCACTCATCAACGCCAACCCCAAGTGAACCCCAGCGAGCAGCGCGGCGACGGCAAGAGAGGATTCGAGCTGAGCGTAAAAAACCTCGAAGCCGGAAAGGAATGTGAGCATTCCGGCCCCGATTCGCACCGGTCTGCTGAACAGACCCACCTGGACCAAGCCGCTGACGAGCATCCACGTGCCCCCGGCGATGACCTCGGGAGGCAGCTGCGGGAGAGCCCGCATGCCATAAGTCCTCAAGCCGAGCCCCACGAGCACTGTAATCAAGCCCGCTACGCCACGGAACGCGACACGGTCGACAAGACTCTGTCCCCCGTCTCCGCCGTCCGGCTCCACCCCGCGGACGCTCAGACCGAGAATCAGCACCGCCAGGCCGCCCGTCAACGCCTTCGCCGAACCCATCATGAGCCCATATGGGCCTTGAGCCAGCCAAACCAGGGTTGCATACTGCAGCAGCAGAGCAGCCAATAACCAGCGCGGGCGACGCAGAACGATCAACAGTCCACTGGACAACGCCGCGCCGCCTGCGGCCAGCAGGAGAGGGTCTTCGATCGGCAACAGTCAGCCTCCTATGGCCAACAGGCCGACGACCAGGACCACAACCAACATCCACAAGAGCGCTGCGTTTCCTTCAAGGACGCGCGCCGCGGTCCTCATAACCACCTCGCCCGCTCCCGCGATTCGACCGGCACCATGCACCGTCCGCCGCGCGACACGGACGAAGGCCTCCCAGGCACGCCCCAGCCGACCGGCCTGCAGCGAAGAATCCAGCCGATGTCCGGTGGCTTCGAAAATGACGAAACCGGCGATCCCCGCCGCCATCCAGAGGCCGCCGGCCCAACCCGGGAGGGAACCGAACAGGCCGAGATTCGCGATCAGTACGACCAGCGGCAACAGCGCACCAAGCAGCGTCGCGCCCTGCACAAACGCCTCGCCGCGTTGGCCGCCTTCTTTCCCGCTCCCGCTTCGCCTCCATGTCCCCCAGGCCAACGTCAACGTACCGAGAAGGATCAGGGAGCCGCCGGCCCATTCCACTGCACCGAACTCCCGACCGGGCCCCGGCAGGCTTCGGCCGAGGACCCATCCCGGGCCGACCAGCAGCACCAGCGCGAGCAGAGCAAGCAGCACACCCTCCAACTTTCGGTCGAGCCGGGGCCACGCTTCAATGCTGGCGATCACCAGTGTCACAGCCCCCCACCACGCAAAATCGAGACCGTCTGCGGTGCGCGGGAGCACGACGGTGACCAGCGCCAGTCCACCCATGGCCATCCACAGGCCGCGGCTGGAGCCGCGATCCTCCGTTCGGGCGCGGTCCAAATTCCAGCGCAGGCCGCCAAACAGCGCGTTGATCCCGCCGATGAGAATCCAGATCCACGCCAGTCCGGCGGCGGGATTTCCACCCAGCACGTGGGCCAGAGCCGCGAACGCCATCGCCACCGGGAAGGACTCGTCTAATGAGCCCACCAACCCGGCTCCGGCGGTCGACCGCTCGGCAGGTCGGATCGGCCACATCCCACAGCGAAGCCAGACCGCCAGCGAAAGTACCGAAACCTCGAGCGCCTCCGTCACCGGGCCTCCACCTCCCGCAGCCTCCGGGATCCCGCCGGCGACGACCACCAGTGTGCTAGCCCCCCGCAGCAAGAACCGCTTGCTGAACGCGTCAACCCTTTCCATATCAGGAGCCCGGCTCAATAGGTAGACATGAGCCAGAACGTCCACCGCAGCCCACGCCAGCGCCACCGTGAGCAGGTTGCCGGCCAGGAACGCAGCTGCGCTCAGCCCCATGTAAG
>CAZFCJ010000002.1:36559-77936 GCA_964517315.1 uncultured Anaerolineaceae bacterium
ATCCAGACTGCGCGCCTCTCCCGCGCTCAGCAGAAAGTAGGATGTGACGACCGCCGATCCGGAGGCGACCAGCATCCAGCCTGCGCTGTCAAGTGAGAGCTGGATCTTTCCGTGAAAGAGCGACGTCGGAGCCCAAGTGGTCAGCTCGCCGTCGAGGGGAATTGTCCGCAGCAGGACGATCAGGACGAGGAGGTGCAGCACCCCGAAACCGACCGACGCGGCCCAACGCGCCCGCGGCGGATGGTCGCGGAGCAGGACCAGTAATCCAGCTGCGAAAAGCGGTATCAGAGCGACGACGAATACCACGCGAGTTTCACCTTGGCCCGTCGACCGGATCAAGCGCCTAGCATACCATGCGCTCCATGGGACGTCATGTTTTCGCAGGGTTGCATCCGTTGTACAATCGCCCCACTTTTGACCCATTTGTCGGCCCCATCGGGCCGGGGTGCCGCCAATGCCAACGCGAGGTAAAACTAAACTATGGAACAGGATCTCATCTACGTCGACGGCCAAGACCTCACGCTCGCGGCGGTAGAGGCGGTGGCCCGCGGCGGCGCGACCGTACAGCTGGAGGCTGCGGCCCGCTCCAGAATTCAAGAGGCGGCCGCCCGACTGCGCCAACTGGCCGAGTCCCAAGACCCTATTTATGGCGTCAACACCGGTTTTGGGCTTTTCGCTGATCAGAGAATCGAGTCGGGCCAGGCCAGCCAGCTGTCTTCAAATTTGATCCTGAGCCACGCCGCGGCGGTGGGACCACCGTTCGACCCCGACGTCGTCAGGGCGGCAATGCTCATCCGGGCGAACACCCTGGCGACGGGCCATTCCGGCGTGCGCGCGGAAGTGGTCGAACTCGTGCTCAAGATGCTCAACCGGGGCGTCACCCCGTATGTCCCCTCGCAAGGTTCGCTGGGTTCGTCCGGTGACCTCGCACCGCTGGCCCACATGGCGCTCGTGTTCACCCAGTCCGGTGAAGAGGCCGAGGCGGAGAACGGCGGCCGGGCGTACTTTCAGGGGGAACTCGTCACCGGTCCGCAGGCGATGGAACAGGCTGGGCTTCGACGGATCACATTGCAGGCCAAGGAAGGCCTGGCGTTGACCAACGGCGCGACCTTCTCGGCGGCGCTGCTGGGGCTGGCCGTTCAGGACGCGGTCCGCCTGCTCGCCCACGCCGACATCATCGCCACGATGAGCCTCGAGGCCCTCCTCGGACGCAGCGCGGCGTTCGATGAGCGGCTGCACCAGTCACGCCATCACCCGGGTCAGCGGATGGTGGCGGCTCGCGTACGGATGCTCTCCGCCGGCAGCACCCTCATCGACAGCGGAGATCAGGTCCAAGACGCGTATTCACTGCGCTGTATTCCGCAGATCCACGGGCCGGGCATGGAGCTGATCCGCTACCTGAGAAACATTGTCAGGCGCGAGATCAACGCCGCGACCGACAATCCCCTCCTTTATGGAGACGACATCATTTCGGGCGGCAATTTTCACGGGCAAATTCTGGCGTACGCCTGCGATCACCTGAAACTGCCGCTGGTGGAGCTCGCCGCGCTGGGCGAGCGCCGCACCTTCCGCTTGACCTCCCCCCACACCAGCCGCGGATTGCCCGCGATGCTGGTGGCTTCCGACCAGCCCGCCGGGTTGGAATCCGGCCTCATGATGCTTCAGTACACCGCCGCTTCGCTTGTGCTCGAAAGCCAGACCCTGGCGGCCTCGGACAGCATCCGCTCTCTGCCGACCTCCGCCGGTCAGGAGGACCTGAACGCGAATTCAACCACCGCCGGCCGGCACCTGCGAACGATCATCGACAACGTGCGCCACGTGCTGGCGATTGAGTGGCTGACGGCGGCTCAGGCGTTGGATCTGCGCTTGCGGGCCGATCCTGACCTCAAGCTGGGAGCCGGCACCCGGGTCGCCTACGACCTGCTCCGCCAGCGCGTACCGCTTGTCGAGCAAGACCAACCGTTGGATTCCGCCATTCAGACGGCGAACCAGCTACTGAAGCAAGGCGCGCTGCGCACGGCGGTCGAAGCCGAGCTGGAGCCCTTGCCGGCCTTATCCCCTGAATGATCCTGCATGCTATAATCGTCCGGACGATGTCCGGCGCGGTCCCCGACCCTCATCGTCGGCGATTGAGCTGCACGCATGCCGGCCCACATCGCCGTGGTGCGGATTGTCCCCAGCTTCATGAGCAGCCACCTTCCCTGCGGAACGGCCGCGGCCTGGCCATCATCCCTCCGTCAGCGCGCTTCAACGAGCTCACGTCTCCCATGAACCGAGGAACGAACCGATGACTGCCATCTCACCCGTCAAAGGCACGCGCGACTTCTTCCCCGCGGATATGGCCTACCGTCGATGGCTATACGAAGCGATCCAGGGCGCGTCCCAGGCCTTCGGTTATCAGGAGTACGATGGGCCGTTCCTCGAACGGCTCGAACTGTACGCCGCGAAATCCGGCGAGGAGCTGGTCCAGCAGCAGTCGTATGTGTTCACCGACCGTGGAGGCGACAAAGTGGTGCTGCGACCCGAGCTCACCCCCAGCCTCGCGCGCATGGTCGCCCAGCGGGTGCGCGCCCTCCCGCTCCCGATTCGCTGGTGGTCATTTGGCCCCTTTTGGCGCTACGAACAGCCGCAAAAGGGGCGTTCGCGCGAGTTCTTCCAATGGAATATCGACTTGCTGGGCATCGACTCGCCGCAGGCCGACGCGGAAATCGTTGCGATCGCGGCGCGATTTCTCTCCTCGATCGGCCTGACCCCGGGCCAAGTCCAGCTGCTGGTGAACAACCGCCGGCTCGTGGAGCGACAGCTGGCGGCTCTGGGGGTCCCGGAGCGCAAGCGCAACGAGGTGTTTCACCTGATCGACCGGCGGGAGAAAATGGAGCCTTCAGAATGGGCGGGGTACGCAGCCGAGATCGGCCTTGACGAGCAGCAGCAATTCGGCCTCGGCGAGCTGCTCGACGACCAGGAGGCCTGGCAGGGCTCGGATGAGCTGCAGGGCTTCTTCGCCGCCATCGAGGATCTGGGCTGCAGCGACTATGTCACGTACGACCCTTCGGTCATCCGCGGTCTGGACTACTACACCGGAACCGTGTTCGAGGCGCGCGACGCGGCGGGCGAGCAGCGCGCGATCCTGGGCGGAGGCCGCTACGACAACCTGGTGGCGGATGTCGGAGGTGACCCGGTTCCTGGCGTCGGTTTCGCCATGGGCGACGTCGTGCTCGAGGTGGTGTTGCGAGAAGCCGGCGCGTACCCGGATCTGCGGCCCAATCCGGCCCACTTGCTCATGACCCAGTTTGACGAGGAGACGGGGCGCGCCTCACTGCAGGCCACGCAGCGGCTCCGAGAGGCGGGAGTACGGGTGGAATGGTACCCGGAGCCGGGCCGCCTTCCGAAGCAGCTACGCTACGCCGATCGTTATGGGATTCCGTTGGTCGGGATCCTCGGCCCGGACGAACTGGCCGCGGGGAAATTGGCGGTCAAGGACATGACCAGCGGCGAGCAGGTATCCGTTTCGCTCGAAGAAGCCCCCGCCTATATTTGGCGGCAGCTCCAGGGATCGGGGTCGCAGGAACCGGACTGAGTTCTCGTGTCTTACCGCATTTGCCGCGGCCGGCGTTCATGTTACAATCGGGGGCGACATAGGGATCCCGACCGTGGTGGGCGTAGCTCAAAGGCAGAGCGCTGGTCTGTGGAACCAGTCGTTGAGGGTTCGATTCCCTTCGCCCACCCTACTCCAACGACGAGAACGCCCAGCCGGGCGTTCTTTTCTCCTTAAACGACCGCCGCCCGCACCTTTGCCGGAGGGAGGAAGAAGAAAAAGGTACGGGCGGACGAGTCTGGGTGTTAGGATGTTGCTGTCTGTCCTTACCCATCCGTAGAGTACCACGCACTTCCCAAACTCCAACTTACAAGTGGCTAACAGGTTTCCCATAAATGGCATGGTCCGTGCAATAATCTAAATGCACCTTAACACGGGCGACCTCCGCCCATAGTGCCACTCTCGCCTTGGCCGCCTCACGGCGGCCTTGTGCGTTAATGTCCTTCACCCGGCTATAATATACGAGTTCAATGGCCGATCAATGCGAGGATTGAGCGATGCACGATGACCGTTGCCGGAGCCAGCGTCAGCAGGTCGAGGCCGCTTTGAGGGAACTCGATCGGCTCCATTCCAAAACGCAGGCCCAACCGGATCCGATTGGACGTTCGACGCCCGTCATGGGCGGCGACCTGGGGTCGCGCTTCTATGAAACCGTCGGCCGCCATGAGGCGGCCCACCGGCGCTACCGAACCGCAGTGCGGGTTCTGTCGGAATGCCTCAGACAGCGGGCGTCGGGCTCCGGATGAGCGTGAACCAGCCACATCTGCGCCCATGACCGAGCTGGCCAGCGCCGCGGTCGCCCATCCGAATATCGCGTTTATCAAATACTGGGGAAATCGCGATCCCACGCTGCGGCTCCCCGCCAATAGCTCACTCTCGATGACGCTCGGCGGCCTCGCCACCCTCACCCGAGTTACGTTCTCACCTGAAGATAAAGCCGATTCATTGCTTCTGGACGGTGAGCCCGCACCGCCGGCGGCGCTCGACCGCGTGACCGAGCACCTGGACATGCTGCGCACGGAGGCCGGCGTGGATTACCGGGCCGCCGTGGAGAGCCACAACGATTTCCCACTCGGTGCCGGGATCGCCTCCTCCGCTTCGGCCTTTGCGGCCCTCACACTCGCCGCATGTGCGGCCTTGAACTTGTCCACCGACCCCCGCTACCTGTCCCGTAGGGCGCGCCGCGGATCGGGCTCCGCATGTCGCTCGATCTTCGGCGGCTTCGTGCAGTGGAACGCAGCCGATCGGGATGAAGACTCGTTCGCCGAACCGATCGCACCGCCCGATCATTGGGAGCTTCATGACTGGATCGCGGTGATCTCCAAGGATGAAAAGGCCGTCGGTTCAACCCGCGGTCACGAACTGGCCCCGTCCAGCCCGCTCCAGACGGCGCGCCTGCACAGCGCTCCGCTGCGACTCGAAGAATGCCGGCGCGCGCTCATGGAGCGAGATTTCGTCGCCTTGGCGGCCGTTGTCGAGCTTGACAGCGACATGATGCACGCCGTCATGATGACCTCTTCGCCGCCGCTCCAATACTGGCTCCCCGGCACGCTGGCGGTTATGCGCAAAGTCAGGCAGCTGCGATCCGAAGGCCTCCCGGTGTGCTACACGCTCGACGCCGGGCCCAACGTGCACTGTATGTGCCCGGCGGCACACAGCGAGACGCTTGCCAGCGAACTGAAGGCCCTGGGTGACGTCGCCGAACTCCTCCACGCCACAGCCGGAGGGCCGGCCCATCTTGCGCGGTCCGAGACAGTCCAACCCGGATGATATAATCAACGCTCGGTGAGGTAAATTCGGAGGTATTCTTCGTGTTCGACTTCGTACTTTTTGTACTCATCCTGGGCGTTCTGATCGTGGGCCACGAACTCGGCCATCTGTTCGCGGCCAAGCTCGGTCGGGTGCGGGTGGATGAGTTCGGGATCGGCTTCCCGCCCAGACTAGCGAAGCTCTTTCAGCTGGGTGAAACCGAGTTCACACTCAACGCGCTGCCGTTCGGCGGGTTCGTCCGCCCGCGCGGCGAAAACGACCCCTCGGTGCCGGGTGGGCTGGCCGCAGCCAGCAAGCGGGTGCGCAGCATGGTGCTGGTAGCGGGGCCGGCGGCCAACATCCTGCTGGCGTTCGTGGCATTTACCGCCGCCTTCTTGCTGGCGGCGCCCGATACGGACCGCGTCATCATCACAGAGGTGGCCCCAAACTCACCTGCCGAGCGGGTCGGCTTACGCTCAGGTGACCTCATCCTGGCCGTCGAGGACCAACCCGTCGAAGGATTTGCCTCCTTGCAGCAAGTCGTGGGGAACAACCTCGGGGACTCCACCGAGCTGACGATAAGGCGGGGCGAGGAAACCCTCACGATCGACGTCACGCCGCGCGAGAATCCGCCGGAGGGCGAGGGCGCCATCGGCGTCTTGCTGGGCAACCCGCGGCGTAATGTGGGCCCCCTGGAGGCCGCACAGCTGGGTTGGCGGTCGACCCGCATCCAGTTTACGGAAATCCTGCGCTTGCCGGCCCGCCTGCTGCAGGGCGATGTCGCCCCTGAAGAGGCGCGTGTCACCGGCTTCAAAGGGATGTTCGACATGCTGGCCTGGGCGGGCGAGATCGATCGGGACTCGGAGCGCCCATTTCTCACCCTGAACCTGATCGGCGTGATCAGTATGGGGTTGGCGGTCGCCAACCTGCTCCCCATACCCGCTCTTGACGGCGGCAGACTCCTGTTCGTCGCCATTGAACTCGTCCTCGGTCATCGTATCGACCCCGAGTACGAAGGGCTGGCCCATCTCATCGGCTTTGCTTTTTTGCTGATTCTCATGGTCTACATCAACTTCCAAGACTTCGTGAATCCGATCACCCTACCACGTTGATATGCCTGTGACCGAGTATTTTGAAGATCTGCTGAAGGTGTTGCTTGACGAAGAGCGGGAGCTCCGACCCGCTCAGGTTTCGGAGCTTTCGGACTTGACCTCCCAGCAAGCGGAGGCGTTCGACGCCGCCTGGCCCGAAACGGCGGTGACCCGCAGGAGGGAAATCGTCATGACGCTGGGGCGGCTCGCGGAGGAAAATCTGGAACTGCTGTTTGAGCGCGTCAACCGCATCGTGCTGACAGATCCGGACCCCGAGGTCCGGCGCCAGGCTATCGAAAATTTGTGGGAATCGGAGGACCACCGGCTGGCCGAGTTTTTTGTGCGCATCGCGCGCGAGGATCCGGACGAAAGCGTCCGGCGACAGGCGGTGGAATCGCTCGGGCGCTTCGTCTACCTGGGCGAAGTCGAGAAGATCTCATCTCAAATTCTGTTCGAGATCGAGGAAACCCTGCTCCATATCCTGCGCCACACACAATCCGATTCGATGCGCCGGGCCGCGCTCGAGTCCCTCGGATACAGCTCGCGGGAGGAGGTCCCGGAGCACATACAATCGGCCTACAGCTCGGGCGAAGAAGCCGAGCTGCACACCGGCCTGATCGCCATGGGTCGGTCCGCCGATCAGGCCTGGCTGCCCCAGATCATGGCCGTACTGCGCCATCCGGCCCCGGCCGTGCGGGCCGAAGCGGCACGCGCAGCCGGCGAGCTGGAGGCCCGACGGGCGACCTCGGACCTGATCGAACTCCTGGAGGACGCCCATCCGGACGTCCGCCGGGCCGCCATTTGGGCTCTGGGTCAGGTTGGAGGCCGCCGGGCGCGCGAAGCCCTCATCGACCTCCAAGAAGCCGAAGGCACCTTGGAATTTGAAAAAGAGATCGACGAGGCGCTCGACTACATCGCATTTCTGGAAGCCACCCCTGACCTCATGCTGTTCGACTACGACAGCGAGCTCGAGGAATAGCACTCCCCGCCCATTTGTGACCGTCCCAGCGGGGCGGCCGGATGCACCCACATTCACGCGTCGCGGCCGAGAAGTGTATGGCGAGGCGCCAATCCATGAGCCGGCTGACCCCCCTCGAGCTTCGCGCGGCTCAATTGACCTCACGGTTCACGTCTTCACCCGACAGCGCCTGGCCCACCCCAAGATCGAGTGGTTCGGGAACGCCGATTCTTTCTGTAAATGTCGATGATGTCGCGAGGCGGCCGACAATCCGGCTAGAAGTTCCGGTCAGCGAGGATCCGGGCGTAAGTCCCCCCGCGGTCCGGTTCCGATCTCCAAGCGACCCCTTCAAACCCTTGAGAGGCCGCCAAAGGGTGGACAAACGCCGCGCCGACTCCCTGCTCATCGCGCAGCATGCGGAAGTAATCTCGGTACTGACGCGCCTTCACCTCGGCGCTGACCTCCGGCGCCGGATTTGAGCACTCGGTAATGAAAATCAGCTTGTCCGGGAAACGCTCGCGCAGCTGGAGATAGCGGAGTCCCCCATCGATTGAGTTCAGCCCTTTTGCATCCTCCCAGTGGCAAATCACGCCGACCCAGTCGGCAACCATCGCCGCTTCCTCGGCTTGCTCCAAGAAGACCCATTCATCCGCCCGCCACCCCGAGAGCGCCCCGCCGGGGCTCAGGCCCGGAAAGCCGAAGTGCGCCTCCGGCATCTCGGTGCGCAGCGCCTCCACCGCGCTGCAGAACCAATCGGCGAACTCTGTCCCGTCGCGCCAACTTCGATTCCAACCCTCAACGTGCAGGTTCGGCGCAGACAGAACCTCGAAGTAGCGCACGCCCTTCTCGTACATGCGGGCAGCATCGCCCCGCACCAGTTTGACGAACCGTTCTACAGAGACAGGCTCGTCTCCCAGCTCGGTCGACAGCCGGGCGACAAACAGCATATTTGGTCGCAGCGAGCGCAAGCGGTCGACGCTCCGAATCGGTTCGGTGACCGGGAACTTTACCGCCTCGAGCCGGGCCTTTTGGATCAATCCGATATCGTACTCGTCGAGCGCGCCCCCAATTCGCCCGTGAACACCGATCAGGCAGCGGCCGGCCGACCAGGTTGGCCTGGGAATCGATTTCTTGCCGCCGGACTCCGGCCAGACCATAAAAGGCGTCGGATCGACCACGTCCTTCGGATACTTGGTCTCCTTGCGGGCTGTTGCGCCGTCTTGCTTGAGCGTCAGATGCAGATGGGCCGCCGACGAGGCGCCCGTCGAATCCGCCTTGCCGATCACTTCCCCGGCCTTGAGCTCATCCCCGGGCTGTACGAAGGCCCGGGCCAAATGTCCATAGACCGTGCGGTAACCATCCATGTGCCGCACGCGCACGTGAACCCCATAGGCGTGTGTGTCCGGATTGGTGTGGACGCGGTAGACCGTCCCGTCCGCACAGCAGTAGACGTCGGAGTTCGGCAAGGCCCGGATGTCGAGCCCTTCATGGCCCGGCATTCCAAATCGGGTGTAGATCTGTGGATTTGCGCCGAACTTCTGGGTGATGATCGGATAATCGGTCGGCCAAAGCAGGTAGAAGGGCCGCATGCGCTGCCCGTATCGGTCATCCGCCTCGATGCGGGTCGCCAACGTCTCGCGCAGCGCGTTGGGCGTGTCCGCCTCGAGGGGGTCAAGCCGCACCCCTGGATGGTGCTCTTCGAACCATGCTTCGAGATCGGCGTGCTCCGTCAGCCGATCCGACTTCGGGAACGTCACCACCTGTCTGGGGTTCATATAGTTCGCCGCGGTGTCCCGGTTGCCGGTCAGGTTCACGCCGTATTCCAACACATATTCGCGACAGGCTCGAACCCAAGCCCAATAGTCGTTCCGCGGCAGTAGGAGGATTTGAAAATTCATGTTTTGTAAGTGAATATAGCAGGATCAGCTGAAGCCGAGCCCTTTGGCCTTCATCGACACGTAGCGTCCTTGGCCGACGACCAGATGATCCAGCACATCGATATCCAGCAACCGTCCCGCCTCGACGATGGACTTGGTCACCGCGACATCCTCCGGGCTCGGCGTCGGGTCGCCGCTCGGGTGGTTGTGAGCCACGATGATCGCCGCCGCGTTCATGCGCACGGCATCCCGGAACAGCTCACCGATCCGTATCCAAGACGAATTCAGGGACCCCCGGTAGACCTCTGCGGTCCGAACGAGCCGGTTGCGGGTGTCAAGAATCATAACCCGTAGCTGCTCGCGTTCAAGGGCACCCATCTCGTACAACACCAGGCTGGCGGCGTCCTCCGGCGATTGAATCGTGGGCCGTTCCTCGGGGGTTGCGACGGCCAGCCGCCGTCCCAACTCGACGGCGGATTTCAGCTGGGCGGCCTTCGCCGGGCCCAGCCCGCGGAACCGTCTCAAGTCGTCGAAGCTCGTCCGGTGAAGACCGGTCAGTCCTCCGGCCTCCATCAGCACACGCTGGGCAAGCTGAAGAGCGTTGAGGCCCTGGAGACCCGATCGGAGCAGGATTGCCACCAGCTCCGCATTCGTCAACGCCTCCGGCCCGAGGCGTGCGAGGCGCTCTCGCGGGCGTTCGGAGCTGGCCATATCGGTGATTCGGTAGCCGCCCTTGCCTCGACTCATTCCCCCTCCCCCTTTGTCGAGACGGGTCAAAACCTGCGCGACTATACCTCAGCCGCGCGACCTGCGTCAACGCAAAGCGTGGGATTCGAGGTGCACTCACGTCGACCAACGCAAGGAGAAAATCGTTTGCGCGACACCCAGGACCCAACGCAGGGAACTTAGAACGCGCTGAGCGAATTCCGCTTCGATCGGCACCCTGCCACCCCCGCCACACCCCGGGCGGCGAGGCGGGCCTGGGCAGCAACGGTCTGGCGGACGCTGTTTTGAAAACCCTATGTGCGTCCTCCGTGTTGTCTGGGGTAGAGGAAAAGGTGTCAGGCCTGGAAATTGCAGCGTAGGTGGGCGCGCAGCCACATGCTATAATCTCGCCCAGCCGACAAGAGGAGGAGGAATGCCGCCCGGAGTCCAGATCAGCGAGCTCGGCAATCTGTTCCTTTACCTCACCGCATTCCTCGGCGCCTTCGTGGCCGCACTGTGGTTGAGCTTCGTCTTCTGGACCTACCGCGATGCCCGTGAGCGCACGGACGATCGGCTGGCGCATGTCCTGGCCGCACTTGTGGTCGCGGTCCTCGGCCCTCCGGGTCTGGTCGTTTACCTCCTCCTGAGGCCCTCTCGGACCCTCGATGAGATCTACCAGGACACCCTGGAAGAAGAAGCGCTCCTCGCAGCGATCGAGGAGCGAGCCGCCTGTCCGGGTTGTGGAGCGCGAATTCAGGCCGACTGGCAGATTTGTCCCAACTGTCACACCCGTCTGCACAAACCTTGTTCCAATTGCGGCCGGATGATGGAACTGTCCTGGCAGATTTGCCCGCACTGTGCCACCCGCGCTCCGGGCGTGCCCGCCGAAGAGGGGATCGAGATCAGCCCACCCGCGACATCTCAGGCCTGAGCAGGGTCAACCTTTGCTTCCGCTGGCCAGCGCATCCCATCCTGCGTACATCGCCGCGTCGCCCATCTGCTCTTCAATCCGAAGCAGTTGATTGTATTTGGCGACCCGGTCCGATCGGGCCGGCGCACCGGTCTTGATCTGGCCCATGTTGTAGGCCACGCTGAAGTCGGCGATCGTCGTGTCCTCGGTCTCGCCCGAGCGATGGGAGGTCACCGCGCTCCAACCTGCCCGCTGGCAGAGCTGGACGGCCTCTATCGTCTCAGTCAGCGAGCCGATCTGGTTCAATTTCACCAGGAGTGCGTTGCAGGCGCCCTCCGCAATGGCTCGGCGCACGCGGTCCGGGCTCGTGACCAGCAGGTCGTCACCCACGATCTGAAGCCGGGAGCCCAAGCGTTGCGTGAACACCTGCCACGCTTCCCAATCGTCCTCCGCCAGTCCGTCTTCAATCGAAACGATCGGGTAGCGGTCCACCCAGTCGGCCCAGAAATCGACCATCTCCGCCCCGGTCAGAACGCGGCCTTCCTTGCGCAGGCGGTAGGTACCTTGCTCCGGATCGTAAAGTTCGGTCGCCGCCGGGTCCAGCGCGATGGCCGCGTCCTCACCGGGCTGGTAGCCCGCTCGTTCCACCGCCTGCAGCACCACTTCCACGGCTTCCTCGTTCGTAGGGAGCGCCGGCGCGTAGCCGCCCTCGTCACCGACCAAGGTGCTGTCCCCCCTCTCCCCCAGAACCTCCCTCAGCATGTGATAGATTTCGGCGCCCCAGCGCAGGCCTTCCTTAAACGAAGGCGCGCCCAGCGGCATGACCATGAATTCCTGAAAATCCGTCGACTGCCAGTCGGTGTGCTCGCCGCCGTTGAGAATGTTCAGCATCGGCACCGGCAGCACATGGGCCTGGACCCCGCCCAGGTAGCGATAAAGTGGGAGCGCCAGGCTGTCGGCCGCCGCCTTGGCGACCGCGAGACTCGTCCCGAGTATGGCGTTCGCTCCTAAGTTGGATTTGTTCTCCGTACCATCCAATTCGATCAGCGTAAAATCGATGGCGCGCTGCTCGACGGCGTCGAAACCGATCAGCGCCTCGGCGATCTGCTGGTTGACGTTGGCCACGGCTTGGGTCACGCTTTTGCCGTCGTAGAAATTGGCGTCCTCGTCGCGCAGCTCCAACGCCTCGTGAGCCCCCGTCGATGCGCCGGAGGGGACCAAGGCGCGGCCCATGCTTCCATCCTCAAGCACCACTTCGACCTCGACGGTCGGATTGCCGCGCGAATCAAGCACCTGCCGGCCAAGGACGTCAACAATGGTTGAATCCATCGGGTTTGCCTCCTGGGGATCGGTCCGTTTCGATTATAAGCTCGACTCGCCGAGCCAGCTCCGGTCCGCGCTGGCTTGCGTCCCGTCGGCGCGGCCGAACCTGCATGATAAAATCGACCCGTGTTTGAGAAAAGCGTCTACCTGGATTACGCAGCCACCACGCCTCTGGACCCCCAGGTCCGGGAGGCGATGCGGCCCTATTTTGAGCATGATTTCGGCAACCCATCCTCTGTCCACCAGATGGGTCAGCGGGCTGAAGCCGCGGTCGAACGCAGCCGGGCCACGATGGCGCGGCTCTTGGGCTGTTCCCCAAAGGAAATTGTGTTCACCGCCTGCGGATCGGAAAGCGACAACCTGGCCCTTCGCGGCGCCGCATTCGCTGCCCGCCGGGCCCGGGGCGCGAATCATATCCTGGTCTCTCCGGTGGAGCACGACGCGGTCTTGAATACCGCGGACGATCTCGCCGGGAACTTCGGATTTGAAGTCGAGCGGCTCCCGGTGGACCGGCACGGGCGCGTCTCAGCGGAAGACCTGCGCGGCGCGCTGAAGGACGGAACCGCCGTCGTCTCCGTCATCCATGCCAACAACGAAATCGGCACGGTTAACCCTATCCGGCAGCTGGCGCATGTTTGCGATGCTCGCGGCGTCCCATTTCACACCGATTCGGTCCAGGCCGGGGCTCATCTTCGGCTGCAGGTCGATGAACTCGGCGTCCACATGCTCTCCTTGGGAGCCCACAAATTCTATGGCCCGAAAGGCGTTGGCGCTCTGTACGTGCGCGAGGGGACGGAGCTCGCGCCACAGCTGATCGGCGGCAGCCAGGAGCGCGGCCTGCGGGCCGGAACCCACAACGTTCCGCTGATCGTCGGCATGGCGGAAGCCTTCCAGCTCGCTCAAGAGCGGCACGAAGCCCGCGCCGCCCACAATCGCGCATTGCGGGACATTCTGATCGAGGGCGTGCTCGATGGGGTGCCGGGAAGCCGGCTCACCGGGCACCCGCAGCAGCGCAGCCCCAATCACGCCTCGTTCGTGATCGAGGGGGTGGACGGCAACGAGCTCCTGGCGGCTCTCGATCTCGCCGGCTTCGCCTGCTCGTCCGGATCCGCCTGTAAGACCGGCGATCCCGAGCCATCCGCGGTGCTCCTGGCGTTGGGCCTGGATCCGGACCTGGCGCTCGGCTCGCTGCGGGTGACCGTGGGGTTGGACACCACGCACGAGCAAATTGAGGCCCTCTTGGAGGAGTTGCCTCGGGTCGTCGAGAGGCTCCGCACGGCCGAAGGTGCGCGCATATGAGCGAACAGAAGCGCATCGCCGTGGCCATGAGCGGCGGCGTCGACAGCTCGGTCGCCGCCGCGCTGCTCTCCGAATCCGAGGCCGAGGTCTTCGGCTTGATGATGCGCTTGTGGAGCGGCGGACCGTCGGGAACCAACCGCTGCTGCTCCCCGGACGACGTGGCTCGCGCGCGCCAGGTCGCCGCCATGCTGGACATCCCGTTCTACGTCATCGACGTGCAGCAGCGCTTCAAAGAGCAGATCGTCGATTTCTTCATCGACGGATATGCCAGCCGGGGTGTCACCCCCAACCCCTGTATGGAGTGCAACCGCCACATCCGCTGGACGTTCCTGCTCGAGCGCGCATTGGCCATGGGCGCGACGCACCTCGCCACTGGCCACTACGCGCGGGTCGACGTCAGCCAGGCCGGATACCGCCTCCTGCGAGCGCGCGACCGCCGTAAAGATCAATCCTACGTCCTCAGCGTGATGGGCCAGTATGAGCTGGCCCACGCGGTGCTGCCGTTGGGCGAGCTGACGAAAGACGAAGTCCGCGCCCGCGCCCGCCGGCTGGAGCTGCCCAGCGCCGACCGCAGCGAAAGTCAGGATCTGTGCTTCGTGGGCGATGCGGACTACCGGGAATTCCTCGAGCACCAGGGAGTCCAGCTTCCGCCCCCCGGCCCGATCGTGAACAGCGAGGGGGAGGTCCTTGGAAGACACGATGGCCTGGCGTTCTACACGATCGGCCAGCGGAAAGGAATTGGGATCTCCGCTCCCCATCCGCTCTACGTTTTAGAAAAGGACCCGGCCCACAACCGGTTGGTTGTCGGCCCGCGCGAGCAGCTCGGGCGCAGGGAATTCGCGGTGGGACGGATCAACTGGGTCGGCGGCCAAGCGCCGAGCGGTCCGGTCGAATTAGGCGTGTGCATTCGCTATCGGGCCGACGAGGTGCACGGCGAAGTCCATCCGGTCGGCGAGAGCGGCGCCCGCGTCGTTCTCCAGGAGCCCGTTCCCGACGTCACTCCCGGCCAAGCGGCGGTGTTCTACCAGGACGACCGCTGTCTGGGAGGTGGGATCATCCAGCCGTGAACGCGCCTGCGCTGATATTCGGCTTCCTACTGGCCACCGCCGCGGGGCTCATTTACCATCTGATCCGCGGCGGTCCTTTATCGCGGATGGCCCTGTACCTGGCCTCGGCTTGGGTGGGCTTCGCTGCCGGCCACGTTGTGGGCGGATGGTTGGGGTTATCCCTGCTGCGCCTCGGCGCGCTGAATTTGTTCCCTGCCGCGCTGGCCACACTGCTGGCGTTGCTGCTCGCGGACCTCCTCGCGCCGCGGGATAAATTTTCCGGCGATCGGAGCCGTCGTAAGCCCCCCTTTCGGCCGAGGGGCTGATGCTGGAGCGATCGCTTCCTCCAGCCCAATGGCTCGCCGTCGCTCTCACCGCAGCCGGAGTCCTGCTCGGCGCATGCAACGCGGCGGCGACTTCCCCTGCGGACGCGCCGACAACGACCTTTGTCCCGACCGAGAGCCCATCCCCGCAGCCCTCCCCCACACCGACCGCACCTCCCGGCCGTGTGCTCCTGGTCCTGACCCAAGACGGCAGCGATCCCATCGCTCAAAGACTGGAAAACGAAATCGAGCGACTGGCGGCGGCTTCGGACCTGGTCTTCAGCGTGCGACCGCCAACAGAAATCGATGATCTTCCATCCAACCTGACCGCAGTGGTGGTTTACCGGGGGAGCGGTGAGCTGTTCGAACGCCTCAGCACGGCGGGCGTGGATCCTGCCCGTATCATGGCTATCGCGCCCGAAGCGCCGATTGGCGCCGAGGGGATCACTGTCATCGGCCCGGAGGGCCTGCGCGCGGATCGGGCGGCGTTCTTGGCCGGTTATGCGGCCGCGCTGCTGACCGATAACTACCGGGTGGCGGTGTTGTCCGCTGAGGACGTCAGCCCGCCGGGGTCAGCGACGGCGTTCGTCAACGGTGCCCGCTACTATTGTGGGTTGTGCCGCGCTGCCCATCCGCCGTTCGCGGACTATCCGGCGAGCGTCCGTTTGCCCGGGCCGCCGGATGAAACGGATGTCGCTTCCGCACGAGATCAGCTCGGCGAGCTGGGTGTCGACACCGTTTACCTCGCACCAGGGCTCGAGACCGGTCCCCTGCCGGCAGGGCTGACGGCGGCCGGGATCCAGCTGCTGGCCTCGACCCGGCCGGTCGATATTCCGGATGAGGCCTGGATCGCGGCCATCCGACCCGCACCGGAACTGGCTCTGGAATCGCTCTGGGGCAATCTGAGCCAGGGGATCAGCTCGGGCACGGTTCCGATGCCGCTCGCCGTCGCCGAGCGCAACGCGGCGCGCCTCAGCGACGCCCGCTATCGCCTGATTGAGGAGGTCTTGGGGGATCTAGTGGCGGGCTACATCAGCACCGGCGTGGCCGCCCCGTAACCGTCAAACGGCCCAGAAACTTCATCTTACGGGACAGCATGCGCCTATGATCCGGTCAAGGTGGATTCGATGGATGACGAACATCGTAATGATCCTTAGAGGGGCGCCCCACGCCCCCGCGTACCGCCACCCGGGCATGGGAGCCCGGCCTCCGTTTTGATGGAGAGAGTGATCCCCCCTCATCTTCAGGCTTCAATGACCTCGACACGCGTGCCGCCGGGCATCCCAACGGTGACGTCTCCCGGGTCGTAGCCGACGACCGGATCCACCCAGCGGAAGACCCACTTGGCGTCCTCGGGGCGGGCGTTCACGCAGCCGTGGGACCGAGGGACACCGAAGTCGTTGTGCCAGAAGGTGGAGTGGATCGCCACTCCGTTGCCCACGAACAGCGTCGTCCAGCCGATGCCGGGCAGATCATATCCACCGCCGGTCGTCCCCCCGACCATGTGCAGCGAGACGACTTTGCGCCAGATCGGGTGGCCACCGAGCGGCGTCGCCCACTCGTCGACCGGGTTTCCCCGCGCGTCGAATTTGGCGCCCGTCGATATGCGCGCGAAATACACCTCGCGCTCGCCCTCGTAGCATGTCATTGTCTGATGGGTGACGTCGACGACCACCCGCTTGTCCGCCACCTGGGGACGGATCGGCGCCATGTCGTCCTCTGTCAAAGGACGAAACGCCTCGGCCCTGGCCCAGAAGATGTCGCCGAACCCGTAGCGCTCATTAATGCGGTACCAGACTTGACCGGCCTCATCGGTTCGCATCTCGTCAGCCCAGAGGATTTGGCTGTAGTAAAAACGCGGGCTATCGGTCCCTTTGAGCCAAGGCGAAATCGCCGGCGGGTTGGCCAAGAGGATCGGCACCCACGGCACGGTCACCTGGACCCACATCCCTGGTCCCAGGCTGGTATCGGGAATCTTCTCCACCGGAGCGTTGGGTTCATTGCGCACCGGTTGCAGGTAAGGGACGTAGATGTATCCCTCGGGCGTCTCAACCCAAGTCTGGTTCATTCGAGTGGGGCGACTGCCCACAACCTCCCTCTTCCAGCTGACGACCGCGTCTTCATACAGAGGACCTATGATTGTGGATTCGACGTCGGGCTCGGCCCTGAGGTTGACCTTGCCCACGCAGACGCGACCTAACCGTTCGCTGTTGGGAAAATCTTGAAGTTGGGACTTTCCGGAAGGTCGAAAGAGTGCACCAGAGAGCGACACCGCGCCTATTTTAAGGAAGTCGCGGCGGCTGATATCTCCATGACTTACGCTTCGAGTGGTGGCTTTCCTCACCTTAGGATACTGACGAGTTCCTCCGGATCAGGGGTTGTCCTCACGACCAATCATAAACCCTGGCAACTCTCGTGAAAAGGCGGATTCAACACGCTGCCCCGTATGATATACTCGCGCTGATGGACCTCGAAGCCAGCGGAGGGAGCTCCTCGGTACCCCCATCGGAGGATTCGATCGGCACGTCGGGCCGCCGCCAGACGTTGTTGCTGGTGGGCCTCGTGGCGCTGTTCGTCTTTTTCATCGCCGCCGCGATCGCCGTCGCGACGATGCTGGCGTCGAACCCAGAGCGCACGGAGACGTTGCGCGACGTGCTGATCATCTTCATGGCGTTCGAGTTCCTGGTGATCGGCCTGGCGCTGATCATCCTGATCGTGCAGCTGGCGCGACTGACGGCACTGCTGCAGAACGAAATTAAACCGATTCTCGAGTCGACCAGCGAGACGGCGAAGACCTTGCGGGGGACGACATCGTTTCTCAGCAAGCGGGTCGTGGATCCGGTGATGAAGATGAACAGCTCGGTAGCTGCAGTTCGGCGCGCGCTCGACATTTTCCGCGCTCGCAGCTCGGATGGGTCATAAGCCCAAACAAGTCTTTTAGAGGAGGACATCATGGCTGAAAGAGATGGAGAATTTGGGGCGTTCGTCTCGGGATTTTTCATCGGCGGATTGATCGGCGCTGCCGTAGCCTTGCTCATGGCGCCGCAGTCCGGTGAGGAAACGCGGACGCTCATTCGCGACAAGGGCATCGAGCTGCGTGAACAGGTGGAAACGACCGCCGACGAGGCCCGCACTCGCGCCGAGAAGTTGGCCAAGGAGGCCCGCTCGCGCGCCGAAAACCTCCAGCAGCGCGGTCAGGTCATCCTCGAAGAGCAGAAAACCCGGCTGGAGGACGCGGTGGAGGCGGGCAAGCAAGCCGCACAGAAGAAGCAGGAAGAAATCTCCGAATCCTGAGCCTCCCTCGACATTAGTGGAACGAAGACAGGCAACCCCAGACCGGAACGCGCTGGCGCGTTCCGGTCGCTTTATTTTGATCCGATCGGTCGTGATCAGCCCGTTTCGTCCGGGCGAATGCCGCCGAGGTCGTGGATCGCCTCGGCCAGTGCGTGGGGGACATCTCCGGCCACAACGGCCGCCTCCGAGCCTAGTCCGAACGCTGCGATTTCCCCGGCGCGGGCGTGCAGATAGCATCCCAGCACGGCGGCTTCGAACGGCGCCACGCCCTGAGCCCGCAGCCCGACGATCGCGCCCGCGAGGACGTCGCCGGTGCCCGCCGTGGCGAGCGCTGAATTGGCGAACGGCAGCACGACGGCCCTGCCTTCGGGGCCGGCTACAACGGTGAACGCTCCCTTCAGCACCAAAACATGCCCCCAGCGCTCCGCGTACTGGCGGGCCACATCGACGCGGTTGTTCTGGATCTCGTCCTTATCCTCGCCGCTCAAGATTGCCATTTCACCGGGATGCGGCGTGAGCACACTCCCCCCCGGCAGGCGCTCATTCCAATCCGGAATGTCCTTCAGCAGCTTGAGGGCGTCGGCATCCAGAACGGCCGGTGGAAGATTGACCTCGGCCGGCGTGACTTCTTCCTCCTTGGCCACGAATCCGAGCTTTCCGCGATTGGCCGTGACCTCCAGGCCGAGCAGCCTGCCCATGAACCGCCTTGTAGGTTTGTCCTGGCCCAGCCCCGGGCCGATCAGCACCGCATCGACCCCCTCCAGCTTTTCCATGAGCACGTCGACCGCGTCTTCGTTGAGCAATCCGATCTCATGCGGCAGCAGAATCCATGTAGCCTCGGCAAGTTGTGGCGCCAGCAGCCCCTGGACGGAGCTCGGCACGGCGAGCGTCACGAGCCCCGCTCCAACACGGTAGGCGCCCTCACCGGCCAGCGCTGCGGCGCCGGGCAGCGTCACCGAACCGCCGACCACGACCGCCCGCCCGAAAGTTCCTTTATGGGAGTTTCTCGGACGGGGCGGCAACCACGGCCGAACCATCTCCGCGGTCGCCAGCCCGAGCTCCACCTCGGCCAACTCGGGCTGGCGTTCTGGAACACCGATATCTCCAACCACTATCTCACCTACCTGTTCAGCTCCGGGAAATCGCAGCAGACCGGGTTTGGCCGCCGCCAGGGTCACGGTCAGATCGGCCGACAACGCCTCCGGCGCGATCTCGCCGCTGTCGCAGTCAAGGCCCGACGGGCAGTCCACGGCCACCACAAATGGTCGAACCTCCCTGGCACGGAGCGCTTTGCGCGCCGTGTCCAGCAGCTCCTTGGCGGCGCCGCGCAGCGGGAGCGAAAGCCCCGTGCCCAGGACCGAATCCACCACGATGTCGGCGGTGGACAGCATGTTGCCCAGGACCCGCCAGCGCTGGTCCTGTTCGGCTTCGGCGACCAGGATGCCGCGCTCCTTCAGGCGCGCCAGATTCGGGTCATCCTCGGCGCGAGCTTTGGAGAGGTAGACGGAAACTTGAGCGCCCTCCTCCGCCAGGTGATACCCCGCGACCAGACCGTCACCGCCATTGTCGCCGCTGCCGGCCAGGATCACGACCCGGCGGCCATTCATCGGCTCCATCCTTTTTCGGATTTCGTCGGCCACGGCCCGGCCGGCGAGCGCCATCATGTCCTCGTAGGTGTGACCGCTCTCGTCAACCGCCTTCTCGATGGTCCGCATCTGTTCCACAGATACGATCTTGGCCACGGGCTCTGATCCTCCTTCTTGAAATCGGTCGTCGCTGCGCCATGGGGGCCCGATCGACCCCTACGGCATTTTACCGGAGCCGGAATATACACAGCGCCTCGGCCACGCCGACCGAATTGACAGCGCTTCGATGGGTCGGTTAAACTCATCACGCCATGGTTGACCTTCATCCGCTGATCCACACCCGCGAGCAGCTTGCAGCTGAAGAGGACGATCGGCTGGCCCCATACGGTATCCGCAGCCGCCACTCCAAGGGCCGAGCCCACCCGGAGGACGAACCGGGTTACCGCACCGTGTTCCAGCGCGACCGCGACCGGATCCTGCACACCACCGCCTTCCGGCGGCTCGAGTACAAGACGCAGGTCTTCGTCAACTACGAGGGGGACTACTACCGCACACGGCTCACGCACACGTTGGAGGTGGCCCAGATCGGTCGCACCCTGGCCCGTTCCCTGGGCGCCAATGAGGACCTGGTCGAGGCGATTTGCCTGGCCCACGACCTCGGGCACCCCCCGTTCGGCCACTCCGGCGAGGCGACCCTCGCCGAACTGATGCAGGAACACGGCGGCTTCGACCACAACCGGCAATCACTGCGGATTGTGACGGAACTCGAGAACCGCTACCCTGATTTCCCAGGCCTGAACCTCACCTGGGAGGTGCGCGAGGGGATCGTCAAGCACGAAACTGAGTACGACGTGTCCGATGCCCGAGATTACGATCCGCAAAAGCGCGGCCATTTGGAGGCGCAGATCGCCAACGCGGCGGACGAACTCGCCTACACGGCGCACGATCTGGACGACGGGCTGCGTTCGGGCCTGATTCAGCCGAGGATGTTGGAGGGCCTTCACCTTTGGGAGCGCTTGAGAGACAGTATAGGCTGGCACACGCCTGAGCTCACCGAGCTGACCCGGAATCGGCTGATCCGGCGCCTGATCGGGATCGAGGTGACCGATCTGCTCCAGGCGACGAGCCAAAAGCTGGCCTCCGCCGGCGTGGAGTCGGTGGAGGACCTGCAGATGCTCGACTACAACGTCGTCCGCTTCTCGGAGGAGCTGCAGCGGATGAATCGCCAGCTCAAAGACTTCCTGTTCGAGAACATGTACCAGCATCACCGCGTCGTTCGTATGCAGCTGAAAGCCGAGATTTTCGTTAACAGAATTTTCGAGGCCTACACATCCAATCCGAAACTGCTGCCGAAGGAAATCCAGCACCTCAGCACCGAGCGCCACTTCCACCGTACGGTATGCGACTACATCGCCGGGATGACCGATCGCTTCGCTCTGCAGGAGTACATGAAGTTGTTCGATCCCCAAACAAGGACCTAACATTAAGGGCGTTATGACGAACGAAGAACGACAACTTTATCTGACAGAAGACGGAGCTCGACGTTTGCGCGATGAGCTCGAGGAACTGCAGGGGCCGCGACGCGAGGAACTGGCGCGCCGGCTGCGCTTCGCGATCAAGCAAGGCGATCTGTCGGAGAATGCCGACTACATCGCCGCCAAAGAAGAACAGGCATTCCTCGAAGGCCGCATTCAAGAGCTGCAGGCGGTCCTGCGCGAGGCGACGATCGTCGACGGTTCCTCTGCCAGCGACGAAGTGACGGTAGGCTCCACCGTCGTGGTCTCTGAAGAGGGCCGGGCCGAGCGCACCTACCACGTGGTGGGAGTGAAGGAAGCCGCACCTCGGGAGGGCAAGATTTCCAACGAGTCGCCGATCGGTCAGGCCCTGTTGGGCAAGAAGATCGGCGACACGGCCGTGGCCCAAACCCCCGGCGGCGAGATCATCATGGAAGTGCTGGATATCCACTGAAATCGGTCTGACGCAGCAACGGGGCGCACTGGATGTGCGCCCCGTCGAGTTCAGCCGGGTTGGAGTCGGTGCCGGTTAGACGCCTTTAGCATAGGCGCGCAGCTCGATCGTCATCGACTCGAAGAAGCTTTCCTCCGGCAAGGCGCTCTCCCCGTACGACATATCCACGACCCGGGCCTCGACGCTCAGCGAGGCGGTCTCCAGATTGACCATTTCGCCGGGCTCGGCCAATACGGGTTCGCCCTTGGCGGCCAACCGGTTGCGCGTCTCCTCGTCCCGATACGCGTACTCGCTCATCAATACCACGGTCACGGTCTGGATGTCATTCTTGTCGAACAGCCAGACCTCGAAGCCGGAGACCTTCTTGGGGTCGCCCGCGCCCATGACATCCCCGATGCCTACGCCGCATTCGCCCAAGAAATCGCCGGCCGGCGATTCGACGCTAAAGGCGTCGTCGTAATGGTCATCGCCGAGCGTGTAGATCGTGCGGAACGTCGCCAGCGCTTCGGTTGCTGTGGCTCCTTGGACGGCCGGTTCCTCGGGCACGAAGGATTCCCCGTCGGAAAGATCTCGCTCGAAGCCCTCGCGGATGAGCGTTTCTTCGAAATCCTCGTCGATTACGAATTCTTCATCCATGTCAAAGCCAGGGTCGAGGATCGGCTCTTCTTCCTCCGATTCCGCCATCCGGCCGCGCACGTAAAGCACCGCCACCAGCAGCACGCCCAGGAAGAGCGTGGCCCCGCACACCGGAAAGATCAACCGCATTGCGGTCGAGCCGGCGGGAGCGGCCTCCTCGGACTGCTCCTCTTCGCCGACCGGTTCCTCGGCTGGGGGCTCCTCCGCGGACTCGTCCATAATTTCGACGACCGCGCTGAAGTTTTGGATAGCGGTGGGGTCGACTTCGCCGGGATTTGCCCCTACCTGCTGCAGAGTTTCCTCTGCATGCTCGCCCAGGCGGCCATAGCGTTCAGTCGCTAGGTCCGCGTCCCGGTTCACAGAATATGAGTCAATGGCCATTCGCAAGTAGTCGACCCGCAAATCAGAGCGCAGCAATTCGGGAGTCGCGTCCGTCCACTCCACGGGCGAAATCACCCATCCGTAGAGCAACCCCAATCCAATCCCCATGATTAACGCCACCCCAGCGATGATCCACATATTGCGCCGGGGATCACTGATCGCGTCCATAGCTGCCTCTCTCTCGGCTTACGGCGAGTGACGAACGCCGCACGTGCCGGATTCTAGACGGTTCCCTGCATCAAGGCAAACCATAGGGTGCATGAACTATGCCACATCAGCTTCCCGATCCACGAGCTCCTCTCGATCGAATTCCTCCTCACAGACCGTGCACTTCGCCTTGCCCTTCGCCTCCGCCACCAGCAGTCCGCCGCAGTTCGGACACGGCTGGGGAAGTGGACGCTTCCAGGAGGTGAACTCACATTCGGGGTAGTTGGCGCAGCCGTAGAAGACCCGGCCTTTGCGGGTGCGGCGTTCGACCAGATCACCGCCGTCCACCGGACACTTCACACCGATCTTCTCCAACCAGGGCTCGGTGTGGCGGCAGTCCGGAAAGTTCGAACAGCCGATGAATTTCCCGAACCGGCCGTGACGGATCATCAGCTGGCCGCCGCATTCGGGACAGGTCCGATCCAAGTACTCCGGCTCGGGTTTGAGTTCGGGCATGTTCTCCGCGGCGGCCTCCAATCGCTCCGAGAAGGGTTCGTAGAAATCACGCACAACCGCGACCCATGCGCGCTCGCCTCCGGCGATCTCGTCGAGCTCCTCCTCCATCCGGGCGGTGAAGCCCAGGTCCACGATGTTGGGGAAATGCTCGACCAACAGGCCGTTGACGGTCTCCCCGATGTCGGTGGGATGCAGCCGGCGTCCGTCCCGGTGGACATAGCCGCGCTGCTGCAAGGTCGTGATGATCGGCGCGTACGTGGAGGGTCGCCCGATGCCGTGCTCCTCCAGGGCGCTCACGAGCGAGGCCTCCGAGAAGCGGGCCGGCGGCTGGGTGAAGTGCTGTTCGGGGTAGGTCTCGATGAGGTCAACTGGATCGCCTTCCTCCAGTTCTGGGAGCTGATCGATCAGTGCGACCTTGCCCTCGTCCTCTTCGGACTCCTCCTCCTGGTCTCCATAGGCCGCCAGAAAGCCTGGAAAGCGCAGGCTGGAGGCCGAGACGCGGAACACATAGCCGTGGTCTTCGGACGTGCCCTCGACTTCCATTCTGAGCGTGTCGTAAACGGCGGGGTTCATCTGGGAAGCCATGAACCGCTGCCAGATGAGCTCGTACAATCGATGCTGCGACTTCGAGAGGTAGCCCTTGACCGAATCGGGATGGCGACCCGGATCCGTGGGCCGGATGGCCTCATGAGCCTCCTGTGCGGTCTTCGATTTTGTCCGATAGGCAGGCGCCTTATCCGGGACGTATTCGTCGCCGAAGCGCCGGGCGACCTCGGATCGGGCGGCCTTCTGCGCTCCTTGGGATACCTGAGTGGAGTCGGTGCGCATATACGTGATCAGCCCACCACCCTCCGTCCCGTCGCTCTCCAGTCCTTCGTAGAGCTGCTGCGCGACCGACATCGTGCGGCGGGCGCTGAAGTTCAGCCGCCGCGAGGCGTCCTGCTGCAGGGTGCTGGTCGTGAACGGTGCCGAGGGATTTCGTCTGCGCGTGCCCCACTTGACCAACGAAACCCGGTAATCGGCCCGCTCGAGGTCGGTTTCGATCCCCTGCACCTCTTCCTCCGAGCCGATTTCGGGCTTCTCATCGTCGATCCTGACCAGCAAGGCCCGGAACGCCGGCGGTTTCTCCGGGTGGCGGAACTCGCCGTCGAGGCTCCAGTACTCGTCGGGAACGAACTCACGGATCTCTTGTTCGCGCTCCACAACCAGGCGCAGCGCGACCGATTGCACCCGCCCAGCGGACAGGCGGCTGCGCACCTTGGACCACAGCAGTGGGCTGAGGTTATATCCGACCAAGCGGTCCAGGATGCGCCGCGCTTGCTGCGCGTCCACCAGGTTCATGTCGATGCCGCGGTAGTGACCGAAGGCGTGATCGATCGCCGGCTCTGTGATTTCGTGAAACACAACGCGGCGGGCGCGCTCCGGCTCGATATCCGCGGCCTCCATCAGATGCCAGGCAATCGCCTCCCCCTCACGATCCGGGTCGGTCGCCAGGAAGATCTCCTCCGCCCGCTCCACCGCGGACTTCAATTCCTTGACGACGTCCCGCTTCTCGTTGGGCACCCGATAACGGGGCTCGAAATCGTTGTCCACATCGACGGAGAGCTTCGACTTCAGCAGGTCGCGCACGTGACCGATGGAGGCCTTCACCCGGTAATCGTCGCCCAGAAACCGGCCCACCGTGCGGGCCTTGGCGGGTGACTCGACGATCACCAACCGGCCCTCCCGTTGCGGCTGTTTCCGCCGTGGCTTGCGAGTGACCTCTGGCGGCTCCATGCCTTCGTGGGCGGGCGTCCGTCCCATGCGAAACATCCCGGTGCCGCAGACCGGGCATTCTCCCCGCGTCGCCGGCGTCCCCGTCGAGGTGAACGTCGGCTCGGGGTTCTTTATTTCTCGCTTTTCTTTACACTTTACACAGTATGCCTTCACAACAAACTCCTACAAGTAGTCTTCCAGGTCATTCTCTCTGAGATACTTCACCATCGAGCGGACCTCCTCGGCCCGCTCACGTTTCGTCACTAGGAGTGCATTTCCGGTGTCCACGACGACCAGGTCATCCACCCCCAGCAGCGCGATCAGCCGCTTGGTCTGGTTCGCGTCCTCACGAACGATGAGTGTACCGCGGCTGTCAAGGAACGCAACCTCCGGAGCGAGAGCGATGTTGCCGGCTTCGTCCGCCTCCAGCAGTTGATACAGTCGCTCCCAGGACCCCACGTCCCACCAGCCGAGCCCTTCCGCCGGCAGGAGCACGACGCCGTCGGCTTTCTCCATGACGCCGTAATCAATGGTCTCACTGCGCAGCTCGTTCCAGCAGGCAGTCAGCACCTCGCGCTCATCGGCCGCGCCGAGTGCGGCGCGGATCTCGGCCAGGGCCTCGGAAAGCTCCGGCATGTGGGTTTCAATCTCCTCGAGGATTCTCGAGCAGCGCCAAACAAACATGCCGGAATTCCACACATGATCTTCAGCCGCTATAAACGCCCGCGCAGTCTGCAGGTCCGGCTTCTCTCGAAACGCGTCGACCCGGTACATGTCGAACCCTCGCGCTTTGCCGAGGTTTTCGCCTCGCCGCAGGTATCCGTAGCCGGTCGAAGCCTCGGTGGGTTCGATCCCCAGCGTGACAAGATGTCCGGCCTGGGCCGCGTCGTGGGCCGCGGCTAGCAGCTCCCGAAACCGAGCTTCATCCTCAATGTAATGATCCGCCGTCAACACGGCCATCACCGCCGCGGGGTCTTCGTGCTCCAACAATGTGGCGGCTAATCCGACGACGGAAGCGGTGCCTCGAGGAGCGGGCTCGCGCACGAAGCAGGCGTCCGGAAGCGCCGGGGCCTGGGCCCGCAGGATCGGCACTTGGGGATCCACCGTGACCACGCGCAATCGATCCTCCGGTATGAGCGGCAGCAGCCGGTCGACCGCAATCTGAAACAAGGAGCGTTCGCCGAACAGTTCCAGCGTTTGCTTGGGCCGGTCCCGACGAGAAAGAGGCCACAGTCTTGTGCCCCCGCCCCCTGCCATAATCACACCATAATAATGCTCCATGTTATTCCACCATATAATCAGGACCCCGTTCGCGAGCCAGTACGTACTTCATCCCACCGACCTGCCGCACATGGCCCTTCAATTCAAGGAGCGCCAGGGAGGCTGCGACTTCGGATGAGGACAGTCCAACCTCGGCGCCCAGATCGTCGATGTGAGTGGGCTCCTTCGACAGGCTCTCCAGCAGCTTTCTCTCCGTCGGATCCTCGGGCAGCGCCTGCTGAACGACTTCCTGCCGCACCGCGAGTTCCAAGTTTAGCGCTTCCAACACATCCTGTGCACCCAAGAGCGGGTGCGCGCCGTCGCGGATCAAACGGTTCGTCCCCTCGCTGGTCGGGACGTTGATATTGCCCGGCACTGCGAATACGTCGCGGCCCTGCTCCGCGGCGAAGTTCGCCGTGATCAGCGCACCGCTGTTCGCGCCGCCCTCGATGACCAAGACGGCCAATGAAAGCCCCGAAATTATCCGGTTGCGAGGGGGGAAGTTGCCGGGCTCGGGCTCCGTGCCGAGCGGGTAATCGGAGAGCACCGCACCGCACTCGGCGATCGCCTCCGCCAGACCCCGGTGCTCCGGAGGATACAGAACGTCCAGCCCCGAGCCGAGCACGGCCAATGTGCGACCACCCGCCTCGAGCGCGGCCCGGTGGGCCGTGCCGTCGACTCCGCGAGCGAGCCCGGAGACGACTGTAATTCCTTGTGCGGCCAGTTCGCGCGTGAGTTCCTCGGCCACAGAGCGACCGTAGGCGCTCATGCGTCGGGTCCCGACCACCGCAACCGCCCAGCGATCGGCGGGCGCCAGCTCGCCCCAGGCGTATAAGAGAGGCGGTGGCGCCGGGATCTCTCGCAGGCGGTCCGGATACCCCTCGTCGGCCCATGTGAGGACGCTGTAGCCGGCCTGCGTGATGTGCTCCAGCTCGGCATCCACGTCCAGCGATTTGCGCAGTTCCAGCAACGCGTTCAGGGGTTTTACGGGCAGCCCGGCTGACTGTAGCTCGATTCGCGAAGCGCCCCAGGCTTTCTCAGCGTCCCCAAACTTCTCCAGCAGCCCGGCAAAGCGGGCGGGACCAATGCCCGAGACCTTGCTCAGCGCAATCCAGTACTTGAGCTCCTCACGCATCGGCCACCCCCTTGCAGGCCGCCCGTCGCGGCCGGCTGAGCATACCATGCCGTTTTTTTGTAAGTCAAGCGGGGTCTCGGGTTGTCGGGCGAAGCGCAGGCTAGGATGGGACGGGGCTTAGTTCGCGGGCCTCGGTTCCTTCGGGAGCGGCCGTGTACTCATACGTCACGGCCTCCGAAAGGCTCTCCTCGATCAGATCTTCGATACCGATCTGCTGCTCGATCTCACGCACGTAGTCCATATTGGCCCGGGTCGCCGGATGCTGGGCGATAATCGAGCAGCAGTCTTTGTAAGGCTCATTGGCGATTTCATGCAGCCCCAGCGACTTCCCGAGATCGATGATCTCCTGTTTGTCATAGGCGATCAGCGGGCGGAACATCGATACCGAGAGCGCCTCGTCCACCGCGCTGAGGTTCTCCAGGGTTTGCGACGCCACCTGTCCAAGATTGTCGCCCGAAAACAGACCCAGCGCGCCGACCCGCCGCGCCAGGCGCTCCCCGACACGCGCCATGAAGCGCCTGAACACAACGAGCTCCTGACGTTGGTGGCGATTCAAGCCGCCCGTCGCCAGCTGGAAGTGATGGTAGGGCACATAGTGCACGTTCAAAGCGGGGAAGAAGCGCGCGATCGCGCGCGCCATGTCGCCCGCCTTGGCCCCATGGGCCTTTGCCCCGTCCGTCAGGGCGTGGAAATGGACCAATTCAACGCCCGCCCCGCGCTTACCCATCAAATACGCTGCGACGGCCGAATCGATCCCCGCCGAGTAAAGTCCCATCAAACTGCCCGAGATTCCGGCCGGCAGGCCCCGCGGCCCTTCCCGACGCTCGGTGAACACAAACACGCGTCCCTGGGCGATTTCGATCGAAAGCCGAAAATCCGGCGCATCCAGGTTGACCGGGATGGTCAGCATCGAATCGAGATCGCCCCCGACCCGCTCTTCCAGCTCCCGAGACCGCAGCGGAAAGCTCTTATCCGCCCGACTGACGCGGACCGCAAACGAACTCGCATCTCCGACCCCGGATGAGGTGAGCCGCTTTGCCTCCTCACGGATCGCCTCGACCTCGAAGTCAACCTCGGAGACCTCGGCCCACCAGGCCACACCGAACACGTTGGAAAGGTCGATCGTGTGGTCGCTGTGAACCACCATGCGCCCCCGCAGCCGCTCGACGCGTTCGACCGGATGCTGGCCCTCGATGTTGCGAACCAGCTGCCGCTCAAAGTCGGGGCGATTCTTCCCTTTCAGGGCGATCTCGCCGTAGTGGACCAGATAGGTATACATGCTCGATAGAGGCAGCCGCCGGGTATGGACTCCCTTCGCTCCCTCAGTTGGTAGCGAGTGTGGCCGTCAGCTCGATGGGGACCGACCGGAGCGCGCGGGAGACGGGGCAGTTCTCCTTCGCTCCATTGGCGAACTCCAAGAACTCACCTTCGTCAAGACCGGGTACATCCGCCGTCGTCTCGAGGTGGATCTTCGTGATCGTCCAATCATCATCCACCTTTTCGATGTGGACGTGAGCCTGGGTACGGATCGAAGAGATCTCGTGGCCGGCACCGCCGAGCGCCGCCGACAGCGCCATCGAATAGCATCCTGCATGCGCAGCGCCGATCAGTTCCTCCGGGTTCGTCCCGTCTCCCTGCTCAAAGCGGGAAGCGGCCGAATACGGTCCCTGGTAGGACGCGTCCCCGATACCGAACTTAACGGTGCCCACTCCACCCTGGAGGGGCCCTTCCCAGACTGCTTCTGCGTTTCGTACTGGCATGCGATCATGTCCTTTCTTCTATCCAAGCGGCTATCGGGACAAGGCGCCGGGCCGAGGGGCTCACGGACGACGGCCTCGGCGTGTCTTCGTCATTATAACCTTGGCCAATGTCGACCTCCGGTTCATGCAGTATCCGCCGCGTAAACCGGAACTGTGGCCTGCATCACCGGAAGCCTCCCTTTGCGCCTCCATTATTGAGCCGCAGCAGGGAATGATCGGAGCAACGATCGACTGGAGGGAGATGATCCATGGTTCTCGGACCCGCCATTCTCGCGGGACTGATCGGATCGATCATCTTCACGTTCATCTTATACGCAGCCCCCCGCATGGGAATGCCCAGGATGGACATCATCGGCATGATCGGAACGATGGCCGTGGAGCCCGGAGGGGCTGCGCGCGCGGTCGGCGCCATAGGTCACCTCATGATGGAGCCGTCTTTGCCATCATTTATGCCTTGCTTTGGGCCGGCGGCGTCGGCTCGCCGACCTGGGTATGGGTCTTGATTTTCGGCCTGGTGCACGGACTCGCGGTCGCACTCATCGGAATGCCGATGATGGTGAGGATTCTTCCCCGATCGCCACAACGTCAAAGTGGACCCAAGGCGCTGATGGCGATTCTGATCGTGCTCGCGCTGTTCGGGATCGCTGTCGCGCTCTCCTACGCAGCGCTGGCATAATCCTCCCCAGCCCCAAGAGAAGGCGGCCGGCGTTCACCGGCCCTCTTCGCGTCCCCTTTGACTGGGACCCGAATTGAGATCGCTAACCGAGGGAGATGTCCAAATAGAGCATGACGATCACGCGCGCCATGGTCCCCAGGGTCGCCACGCGTTCGAACCCGCTCAAATGCGTCTCGGCCACGATCTCGTCGCTGATCACGTACAGCATGGCTCCAGCAGCGAAGCCCATCGCGTATGGCAGGATCCGATCTGTACGGCCCACGCCCCGAGCAAGGCCAGCAGTATCTCCACCAACCCGGCCCGCAATTCGACCAGGCTGGCGTAGAGAGAAGAGCCCATTCCGGTGTTCAACGCGGACACGGAGACCGCCAACCCTTCATCCAAGCTACGTCCATCTGTCAACTCCCATTGTTGCGGCCTTCGCCCGGCGAATCGAGGCCATCGTTTTAGGTGAATCTAAGGATCATAATCAATCGCGTCCTGCCGAACTCCCATTCCACCGGTGATGGTTTTCTCAGCCGTTTGGAAACATTTGCTAGGAAGACTAAGATTTGCTAAACTTTGCGTAATCTTGATAAAGTAATCTTGAGTTTCCTTGACCGCCTTGGGGGCTTCCTTCGCCGGAGGCGAGGGTCGGGTCAGATACGACCGCGCCGATTTGGTTATTTTGTAATGATCATTCACTGTCTGGGCTTGAATCACCGTACTGCACCGCTGGAGATCCTGGAGCGACTGTACGCTTCCGCTGACCAGGTCGAAGTCATGCTGTCCAGAGCCGGCTGCGGCCGCGACGCGGATCGGGACGGGCTCTTGGAGCTCGCCATCCTCTCGACCTGCAACCGCGTGGAGGCATATGCCCTCAGTCTGAACCAAGACATCACCCCCCTGCGCAGGCTGTTGGCCGAATCCGAGGACATCTCCGAGCAGTCTCTTGAACCGCATCTCTATCATCATCAAGGTTTGGAAGCGGTCAAGCATCTGCTGCGAGTTGCCGCCGGGTTGGATTCGCTCGTGCTGGGAGAACCCCAGATCCTCGGTCAAGTCGCGGAAGCGCACACACGCGCGCTGCGCGTCGACTCCTCCGGTCCTATTCTGTCGCGGGTCTTTCGATCTGCCATCCACGCCGGGAAACGGGCGCGGGCCGAGACCGAGATCGCCACAAATCCAACGACGACGAGTTCGGTGGCCGTGTCCTTCGCCTCCGATATCGTGCGCTCGCTAGGGGAGGCGCGGATCGTCGTGATTGGGGCCGGTGAGATGGCTGAGCTGGCTGTCGAGGCGTTGCGCAAGCGCGGCGCTTCGGACCTTGTGGTCGTCAACCGCACGGTCGATCGGGCCAAGCAGCTGGCCCGCCGCTGGAACGCTGAGGCCCGTTCCTTCGAGCAGCTCCCGGGTGCGATCGCGGAGGCCGATATCGTCATCGCCTCCACGGCCGCTCCCCACCCCATTCTTTATAAGGAAGTTGTCGTTCCGGCCATGTCCGGCCGGCCCGGGCGGCCGATGGTGGTCTTGGACATCGCAGTGCCGCGCGACGTGGAGCCCGAGGTCGGCGACATTGAGGGCGTGCATCTCTACGACCTGGAGGGACTGTCCGAGCACCTGGAGGGAAATCTGAACGTCCGGATGCGCCAGGTGCCGGCGGTCGAGACGATCCTCGAGGAAGAGATGGCCGCTTTCGCTTCCTGGTACGACAGCCTGAAAGTCCGGCCGCTGATCGCGGCGCTCCATCAGCAAGCCGAAACGATCCGGACCCAAGAGCTGGAGCGGACTTTGCGTCAATTGGGAGATCTTGACGAGGGACAGGTGGCGCAACTCGAGGCGCTTACCCGCGCCTTGGTTAAGAAACTGCTGCACTCTCCAACGTTGCGCTTGAAGGAACATTCGCGCAATGGAACGGCGGCGGCCTATGCTCTGGTCGCGCGCGATCTCTTCGACATCGACCCCCCGCAAAGTGACCTCGACCGGGCGCTGGAGTCACTCCCATGAGCGGTTCCACATCCGCGCTGCGCATCGGTTCGCGCGCCTCGCAGTTGGCGCGCTGGCAGGCCGAAGCGGTCAGGAACGCGCTGCTCGAGGCCCAACCAGACCTCGAAGTGGAGATACAAATCATTACCACCGAAGGCGATCGGACGCTTGACCGCGCGCTGCCCGAGATCGGCGGCAAAGGGCTGTTCACACAGGAGATCGATCGCGCGCTCCGGGATGCTGAAATTGATTTGGCCGTTCACTCGTTGAAAGACTTGCCAACCGACGAGCCCGAAGGACTCACGATCGGTGCCATCCCTCTGCGCGAAGATCCCCGGGACGTCTTGGTGGCCTCCAACGATGACGACATGAACACACTGCCCGCAGGCGCCACCGTGGGGACCTCCAGCCCGCGCCGTCGAGCTCAGCTGTTCCCACTTCGCCCCGATTTGAACGTGGCCTGGATCCGGGGCAACGTGGAGACGCGCATTGGAAAAGTCCATAGCGGTGAGTTCGACGCAGTCGTCCTCGCCGCAGCCGGTCTGCTCCGGCTGGGACTGGAGGACGAGATCACTCATTGGTTCAACGAAATGGAGATGCTGCCAGCGCCCGGGCAGGGAGCGGTTGCCGTTCAACAGCGGCACCACGATTCGAGGGTCAGCGCGCTGTTGGCCCAGATCGACGACCCCGCGGCTCGGGCTGCGGTCACCGCCGAGCGCGCCTTTCTGGCCACATTGGAAAGCGGATGCTCCGCCCCAGTCGGCGCGCTGGGCAAGGCTGACACTGAGGGGGTTGAACTGGTCGGCCTCATCGCCGGAGAAAACGGGGGCCTCTCCATCCGGCTGAGCGAGCGCGGCCGGGATCCGATCAGCCTCGGCCGCCGCCTAGGCGAGCGAGCGCTGGAACAGGGTGCCGGTGAAATCGTCCATGCCGCCGAATGACGGGCCGCTGACCGGCCGTTCGGTCGTCGTCACCCGCCCCCGCCATCAGGCCCAGGGTATGGCCCAAACGCTCAAGGGCCTCGGGGCCGAGGTGGTCTTAATCCCGGCCATTCGAATCGAGGCCGAGAACGATATGACTCGGCTTCACACGGCCCTGCGTGAGGTCGGTTCATACGGCTGGATCGTGTTCACCAGCGTCAACGGCGTTCGCATCACTTGGGACCAGCTCGAAGAGGCGGGCGTCGGGCCCGAGGAGTTCAACCATGTGCGCGTGGCGGCCATCGGCCCGGCGACCGCCCGGGCCCTGCGCGATCGGGGAGTGAGCCCGGAATTCGTCCCCGACGAGTTTGTCGCTGAGCGGGTTGCGGCGGGCATCCCCGACGTGGATGGCGCCCGCATCCTGCTGCCGCGGGCCGACGGCGCCCGTCCGGTCCTGCCTCAGCAGCTCAAAGCGCGCGGCGGCCGGGTGACCGAGATCCCCATTTATAAGTCGGTGCGCGGCCGGCCCGCCGAATCCGAAATGGAGCGCCTCCGGCTCGGCGTCGATGCCCTCACCTTCACCAGCCCGTCCATCGCCCGCAACTTCACACAAATACTGGACGACGCCGGCCTGGACCCCCGAGACCTCCCAGGCCGGCCGACGGTGGCCTGCATTGGCCCGATCACCGCCCAGGCAGCCCGTGAGGTCGGCTACGACCCGGAGGTCACCGCAGCGGAATACACCGCGGATGGGCTTATCGAAGCCCTCACCCGTCACTGGGCGTTAGGAGACCCGAATGGACATCGCTGAGCGCCGACCGGAGCTGCTTCAGGGGAGCGATTTCGGACGGACACGCCGCCTGCGCTTGAGCCCAGGGTTGCGCAGGCTGGTGCGTGAAACAAGGCTGGACCCCGCGGATCTGGTCCAGCCGCTGTTCGTGCGCCACGGCAATAACGAACGGCGTGAGATCCCCTCCATGCCCGGCGCGTATCAGCTTTCCGTTGACCAGCTTGAACGGGAAGCGCTCGAGCTGGGGGATCTCGGCGTCCCGGCGACGATCCTGTTCGGCATTCCGGCACACAAGGATCCGATCGGCGAGGAGAACTTCGACCCGGACGGGATCGTTCAGCGTTCGGTTCGAGCTTTGAAGGCAGCTGCCCCCGGGCTGATCGTCATCACCGATGTGTGCCTCTGCGAGTACACTGAGCACGGGCACTGCGGCCTGCTGAACCTGGGCAACCCGCTGCCACGCCCCAACCTGCCCGAGGGCCACGTGCTCAACGACGAGACGCTCGAGGTGCTGGGCCGGGTGGCGGTCTCACACGCTGAGGCCGGCGCCGACGTAGTGGCCCCCAGCGGAATGATGGACGGCATGGTGACCGCGATCCGCAGCTCGCTCGACGGCGCCGGCTTCGAGCACATCCCGATTCTCTCATACGCGATCAAGTACGCATCCGCCTTTTACGGACCCTTCCGCGACGCGGCTGAATCGCCGCCGCAGTTCGGTGACCGCCGTTCGCATCAGATGGACCCGGCCAACCGGCGCGAAGCGCTGAGGGAGGCGCGGCTCGACGTCGAGGAGGGCGCCGACGTGCTCATGGTCAAGCCCGCTCTGCCCTACCTTGACGTACTTCAGCGCGTTCGCCAAAGGCATCCCGAACTGCCGCTTGCCGCCTACAACGTGAGCGGTGAGTACGCCATGCTCAAGGCCGCCGCGGCCAAGGGGTGGTTGGATGAGCGCCGCTCGGTGATCGAGGCCCTGTCCTCGATCAAGCGCGCCGGCGCCGATTTCATTCTCACCTACCACGCCAAGGACGCCGCGCGCTGGCTCGCCGAAGACCGCGGAGTGGACCGCTAGCCGGCCGTTCGACGGCCCCTGGAGACCGACGTCTATGTCCTCCACCCAATCATGGACGCCCACATCACGGCCGTCGAGGCTGGCTTTTACCGCCGCGTCGTGCTCGAGCGCCCGGCAGAGCAGGAAAGGATCACACCACTTGAAGTCTTTGCCCGCAGCCGTACCGGAAACGGCCGCTTCACCCCGCGCATGAACAGCGGAAGCGGATTCGTCTTCATCTCCCACAGGGGTGACAATTTCCCGTCCGGTTTCCTGCCGCTCAGCGCCGGCAACGTTCGCCTGGATTCCCTCGTCGACACCTACGGGCGGCATCCCATGTTCCGCCAACTGCGCAGCCCGAACCGGTGGAAAGGGCGCTGGGGCCGCTGTGAGTACCGCGCCCTCTGCGGCGGCTCGCGGGCCCGCGCCTTCGCGCTGACGGGGGACGATCTGCAGAGCGTTCCCGCCTGCGCCTACGGACCAGCGTCGATCTAACCCGCAACCTAACCACAGGAGTCGACATGAGCGAAGAGGGTACCCGCAGTTTGAATCACTTCGCCGGCTACGCACTGCGCCCGGAGTATTGGGATCTGAACCCTGAAGAGCGGAGTCAGACCCTCGAGGGCCTCCATCAGACGTTAAGCGAGAAGATGGAGTCCATACGCATCTATCAGATCTACCCCAGCGAGGCCGACGTGGACTTTCTCATCTGGACCGCGGTGAAGCTTGAGGATGACTCCACAACCCGAGATTTCATGAACGACTACGCCAGCGCGGCGCTTCCCGGGCGACGCTATCTGGAACCGCGAGTCACCCTTTGGGGCTACACCGGCCGTTCGACCTACAGCCGGGCTCGTTCCGCCCAAGAGATCGACCCATTCGAGGAGGACCGGCGCACGTACTTGGCGATCTACCCGTTCGTCAAGACCGAGGAGTGGTACCTGATGTCCCGCGAGGCCCGCCAGGGCATGATGAACGAGCACATCCGCCTCGGGAAGCAGTATCCCGACATCAAACAGCTGCTGCTCTACTCGTTCGGTATCCAGGACCAGGAGTTCGTCGTCGTCTACGAGACCGAGGATCTCCCGCTCTTCTCAGAGCTGGTGCAGGAACTGCGCAGTACCGACGCTCGCCTTTACACGCGTCGTGACACGCCCCTGTATACCGGCGTGCTCCGGCCGGCCGAGGACCCGTTCGGATTGTGGAGGGCGGGATGAACGAACCCACCTCCCGCTTCCTGCGGGCCTGCCGCGGCCTTCCCGTCGACCGCACTCCGGTGTGGTTCATGCGCCAGGCCGGCCGCTACATGGCGGAGTACCGGGAGCTCCGCAAGCAGCACAGCCTGCTCGACATCTGTCGCACCCCTGAGCTGGCCGCGGAGGTTACGCTCCAGCCTATCCGCGCTTTCGCCTTCGATGCGGCCATCATATTCGCCGATATCCTCCTGCCGCTGGTCCCCATGGGGCTTGATCTGGAGTTCGTCAAGGGCGTCGGTCCGGTCATCCACAATCCAGTGCGTTCCGTCGATGACATCAAGTCGCTGGTCGAGTTCGACCCCCGCGAAGAGATTGCACCGACCATGCAGGCGATCGAGATCCTGCGCGATGAGCTCCCCCCCGGAGTACCATTGATCGGATTCGCGGGCGCGCCATTTACACTGGCCTCCTACATGATCGAAGGCGGAAGCAGCCGCAACTACAAAAATGCCAAATCGTTGATGTTTCGCGCGCCCAAGGTGTGGGCCGCGCTGATGGACAAAGTGGCCAGCATGACCGAGGCTTATCTGCTGGCGCAGATCGCAGCCGGCGCCCAAGCGGTGCAGCTGTTCGACAGTTGGGTCGGCGCCCTCAGCCCGGGCGATTACCGCCGCTTCGTACTCCCCTACTCCCGGCGGGTCCTTCAAGCCATCGCCCCTACCGGGACGCCCAGCATCCACTTCGGAACCAACACCGCCACACTGCTGGAGCTGATGGCCGAAGCCGGTGCAGATGTGATCGGGGTCGACTGGCGCATCGACCTGGACGAGGCGTGGAGCAGGATCGGCTACGACCTCGCGATCCAGGGCAACCTCGATCCAATCGCACTCTTTGCGCCGGTGGAAGAACTCGATCGCCGCATTCAGCGCATTCTGGATCATGCCGGGGGCCGACCCGGTCATATCTTCAATCTGGGTCACGGAATCCTTCCCGGGACGCCGACCGAGGCCGTCCGGTATGTGACCGAAGCCGTGCACAGCTACAGCGCCGCGAGGGCCCCGGACCATGCCTGACCGCATCGCCGTGCTGGTGATGGCTTATGGGGGACCGGACCAGCTCGAGGACGTCGAGCCCTACCTCCTCGATGTTCGCGGCCACCGTGAAACTCCCGAGCATGTGGTCGAAGAGGTCCGCCAACGCTACCGGCGGATCGGCGGTCGCTCACCGATCCTGGAGCAAACCCAGGCTCAGGCGACGGCCCTTCAGCAGGCGCTTCATGATCAAGGAGCCGGATATAAAACGTTCGTGGGGATGCGCCACTGGCACCCGTTCATCGCCGAAACGGTCGAGACACTCGTCGGCCAGGACCACGATCGGATCATCGGCCTGGTGATGGCGCCTCACTACTCCCGTATGAGCGTGGAGGTCTACTACGACAGGCTGCAGCAGGCCATCAGTGACCTCGAGGCTCAAGTTGAGGTTGCAGGGATCCGCAGTTGGAAGGACGACCCCGGATATTTGAATACGCTTGAGGATCGTATCCATGACGGGCTGTCGCGCTTCCCGGAGGATGACCGCTCCGACGTCCACCTGGTGTACACAGCTCACAGCCTGCCGGAGAAGATCCTCGATTGGGACGACCCATATCCGGACGAACTGGGGACGACCTTCGACGAGCTGCGCTCACGATTTCCCAACCACGGCAACCACTTTGCCTATCAGAGCGCGGCCATGACGCCCGATCCGTGGCTCGGCCCCGATGCCGGTGAGTTGATGCAGGACCTGATCGGTCGCGGTCAGGCCGAATCCTTCCTCGTCGTTCCGATGGGATTCGTTTGTGAGCACGTCGAAGTGCTGTACGACGTCGATATCGAGTTCAGGGAGATGGTCGAGTCAGCGGGTGGCCGGTTAGAACGCATCGAGATGCCGAATGACGATCGGCGCATGATGGACAGCCTGGCAGAACAGGTGATTGAGACCGCGCGCGAGGTGGGATGGCGTTGACCTCCCGACCGGCCATCGTGGTCGTCGGGGGCGGCATCAGCGGCCTGGCGGCGGCTTACGAGATCCAACAGTCGGCTGGCGAGGGGGTTGAACTCCACCTTTTCGAGGCTGCCGACCGCCTCGGCGGCAAGCTCCAAACCGAACAGCAGGACGGGTTCATCCTCGAGCTTGGTCCGGATGCGTTTCTCTCGACGAAGCCGGCCGCGGTCCAGCTCTGCCGTGAGCTGGGGTTGGAGGACGAACTGATCGGCACCCATCCCGAGCTGCGCGCGGTCTATATCCTAACCGGCGGAGAACTTCATCCGCTGCCCGATGGAATGCTCATGATGGCCCCGGCCTCGGTGCGCGGCTTGCTTCAGACGCCACTGCTCAGCTGGAGGGGCAAGCTTCGAGCCGCGCTCGAACCCCTCATCCGACCGACATCCGGTCGATCCGAGGAAAGCCAGCGACATTTCATGTCTCGCCGCTTTGGCTCGGAGCTGTACGAGCAAGTCCTGGAGCCCTTGATGAGCGGAATCTACGCCGGTGACGGGTCGCGCCTGAGCGTGCAGGCCACCTTTCCCATGCTGCCCGCTGCCGAGAGCCAACACGGCAGCGTCGCTCTCGGCGCAAGGGCCTTGCGGGCTCAGCGCGAGCAGTTCAAGTCGGTGGGTGCCCGCGTGCCTCGCTCGCTGTTCCTCGCGCCGAAGGACGGATTCAGTGCGCTGGTCCGGGCGCTTACCGATCGCCTGGGCGGGACCGAAGTGCACACGGGGAGCCGCGTCCTTGCCATCGAACGGGACGGCGCCGGTTACCGAATCCACGCCGAGGGCGGTGGCCCCTACTCGGCCTCGGCGGTCGTTTTGGCGACGCCGAGCTTTGCAGCGGCCTCCGCCCTGCGCGGCCTCGACGTCGAGCTGGCGTCGGCATTGGAGGCGATCGAATACGCCTCCACCGTGACCGTCAATCTCGCTTACCGGCAACGGGACCTGACCCGCCCGCTCGACGGCCATGGGTATCTTGTGCCGCGCGCGGAGGGTCGGCCGGCCCTGGGCTGTACCTGGACTTCCACGAAATTCGCCCACCGGGCCCCCTCAGATCGAGCCCTGGTGCGGCTGTTTTTCGGTCGCGCCGGAGAGGAGGATTGGACGGAGACGTCGGACGCCGACCTCCTCCACGAAGCACGGGCCGAATTGTCGGCGACGATGGGCCCGGTCGGGGACCCCTTGTTAGGCCAGATCCAGCGCTGGCCGCGAAGCATGCCCCAATACAATGTCGGTCACCTGAAGCGCGTGGCCAACATTGAAGCTCTCGTCAATAAACACACCGGGCTCGCGCTGGCAGGGGCCGCATATCACGGCGTCGGCATCCCGGACTGCATTTCCAGCGGCCGTGGGGCCGCCCGCGCCGTTCTCGAAGGGCTCGCCATCCCACGAGCCACGACCCCGACAACTGGATAAAGGAGAAAGGCACTATGTCCGTTCGTAAGGGGTCGGAGAGGCTTTTCGCTCGGGCCCAGCGGTCGCTCGTGGGGGGGGTGAATTCCCCGGTGCGCGCGTTCGGCGCGGTCGGCGGATCGCCGCCGTTCATCGTCCGCGGCGAAGGCCCGTACCTCTACGACGCCGATGACTCCAGTTACGTCGACTACGTGCTGTCCTACGGTCCACTCATCGTCGGCCATGCCCATCCCAAAGTCGTCGCGGCGCTGGAGAGCGCGATTCGCCGCGGAACCTCGTTTGGCGCGCCCGTGGAGCTCGAGATTCGGCTGGCGGAAATGATCAAAGCGCAGCTTCCCAGCGTGGATAAGGTGCGTTTTGTGAACTCGGGGACCGAGGCGGCCATGAGCGCGCTGCGGCTGGCGCGCGCGTACACCGATCGCGCCAAGATCGTCAAGTTCCAGGGCTGCTACCACGGCCATGCGGACCTGCTGCTGGTCCAGGCCGGTTCAGGGGTGGCCACCCTCGGGCTCCCTGATTCGCCGGGTGTTCCCCAGGCGACGACCGCCGATACACTCGTCGCCCGCTTCAATGATTCCGAATCGGTGGTCGAACTCTTCTCCGCTTACCCCGAATCGATCGCCGCCGTGATCGTTGAGCCGGTGGCGGGCAACATGGGCGTTGTCCCTCCCAAGCCCGGCTTCCTTGAAAGTCTTCGCAGCCTCACCCGAGAGCACGGCGCGCTGCTGATCTTCGACGAAGTGATGACGGGATTCCGGGTCCATCCGGCGGGCGCCCAGGTTCTGTACAACGTGACGCCCGATCTGACCGTACTGGGAAAAGTGATCGGGGGTGGACTTCCGGTCGGGGCTTATGGCGGAAGGGCCGAGATCATGAACTTGCTGGCGCCGGAGGGGCCGGTGTATCAGGCGGGAACCCTTTCCGGCAACCCGCTGGCGATGCAGGCCGGGATCACGACTCTCGAAGTGCTTGCCGAAGACGGTACATGGCAGCGCGCCGCTGAGGCAACCGATCGAGTGGCGGAGGGCTTGCTTGACCTGGCGGAGCAAGCGGGCGTCCCCACCAGCGGCAACCGGATGGGCACGATGATGAGTCTGTTCTTTACCCCAGACCCACCCACTGATTACGGCACGGTGCAGGCTGCGGATTCGAAGCTCTACGCCCGCTTCTTCCATGCCATGCTCGACGGCGGCGTCTATCTGGCGCCGTCCCAGTACGAGGCCGCGTTCCTCTCGAGCGCCCACGACGATCTTGCGATCAAAAGGACCCTCTCCGCCGCGGAGCGGGCGTTGGGCTCGCTCGGGTAAACCTTTAGGCGACAGCCGGCGGACCTTTCGCCCCTTCGCCCGCACCGACGGTGGGCTGGGGAGGCTGACCCCGCACGAGGTCTGCGTCGAGCCGCACTTCCACCTCCCCAAACCACCACCCCTCGAGTCTGGCCGCCGCGGCGCTCGATCCGACTGAACGGTGCGCTTATCACCGGACCACCGCCAGGCGTCGAAGCCGACTGACGGCCGGAGTCACTCCCGCGACAGGAATTTCTCGACCGCGTCGACTGCCGCCTGATCCCCATTCTCGGACCTGACAAGGCGACCGATCTCATCCGCCCGACGGCTCAGCTCGGCCGAATCGATCGCAGCACGGATTCGGTCGGCGAGGTCGACGGCCTTCAGTTCGCTTCTTGGCAGGGGCTCCGCGCCGGCACCCAATCGATGCAGCCGCCGGGCCCAGAATCCTTGATCGCCCGAATGCGGGACCGTCACGGACGGCACCCCGGCCCGCAATGAGGCCGCGCTCGTGCCGGCCCCCGCGTGATGGACGACGGCGGCCATGCGCGGGAACAGCCAGGTGTGCGGTGCGAACTCCAGGCGGTAGGCCGAACGCGGCAGATCTATTCGTCCCAGGCCAGCCCAGCCGCTGTGCAGCACCGCTCGTCGGCCGGCCTGTTCGACGGCGTCGAGAACAAGTCGAGTAGTTCTCTCGGGAGTCCGATCGTGCAGGCTGCCGAACCCGACGTAGACGGGGGCC
>CAZFCJ010000003.1:0-68836 GCA_964517315.1 uncultured Anaerolineaceae bacterium
GCACGCCACGCCGGGTGAGGGCGCTCCGCTGACGGTCCAGTATCAGGACTTCGGCATCGAGCTGCCCCTGTTGCACAACCACGGCATCGGGAACCGGGCGTTCATCGATCTGGCCGGTGAGGCCTCAAACGGTGTGCTCTTCCCGATCGGCAAGCTGCTCGTGGCTGAACAGCTGCCTGAAGATGACCCGCAGAAGGAAACCCTTCTGCAGTACATCGAGGACTACGAGGCGTACACCGGCGGCGAGACCCCGAGCACCTTCGGCGGACACGCCTGGGATTCCATGTACATGGCCATCGAGGCGTTGGGCGCGGTCGGCCCGGATCCAGCGGGTATCCGCGACTACCTCGAAACGGAGATCCGTGACTGGGTCGGAATCACAGGGATCTTCGACATCACGCCCGAAGACCATGTCGGGATCGCCAAGGAATCGCTAGTCTTGGTCCAAATCGTGGACGGTGACTGGGTCTACGTGGATCCGTCCGAATACACGGAAGTGCCGTAAGGTCGGCTTCGGCTTGTTGCCAAACATGGCAGGGCTGGAGGGGCTGCGAAGCCCCTCCAGCCTCCTCGAGATGGTTGGTTAGCCTTCCAAAGGGCGGTTGACGGTGCAAATCGAGCAGCAGATCGCGCAGTTTATCGTATCCGGGGTTACGGTCGGCAGCATTTACGCGCTGATCGCGTTGGGGTTCGTCACAATCTATAACGTCACTGGAATCATCAATTTCGCCCAGGGCGAGTTTGCCGTTTTCGGAGCGCTTTTGGCGATCTCCGTTTTCGACGAGGTGCTGCTGCTGAGCGGCAACGTCTCGCTGAACCTCGGCTGGCCGCTGCCGGCTGCTATGCTGTTCGGGCTCGTGGTGACCGTGCTCCTGGGGCTGCTCACCTATCGGGTCGGCATTCAACCCGCCCGTAAAGCCTCGATCTTGAGTCAGATCATCATCACGATCGGCGCGGCCTTTGTCTTCCGGGGGGTGGCGCTGTTCATCTGGGGGACGGATCCATACCGGCTCCCGTCATTCAGCCAGGGTCCACCGTTCCGAGTGTTTGGCGCCATCCTCACGCGCCAGAGCGTGTGGATCATCGTGGTCACGGCGGTGCTCCTCTTCGGACTTTACCTCTTCTTCAAACACACGCTTATCGGCAAGGCGCTGCAAGCCAGTGCCGACAACTCCACCGCGGCCCGCCTCATGGGCATCAACACCCGCCGAATGGGCCTGATCGCATTCGGCCTGAGCGCGATGATCACCGCCATCGCCGGGATTGTCATCGTGCCGGCGACTTTCATCACCTACGACAGAGGGCTTGTGCTCTCGCTGAAAGGGTTCGTGGCCGCGGTGGTCGGTGGTTTGAGGAACCCGGTCGGGGCGGTGCTGGGCGGTTTGCTGTTGGGCGTTCTCGAACTGTTCGGTGCCGGGCTGCTGTCATCCGGCTACCGGGACGCGATCTCGTTCATCGTGCTCTTCATCGTCTTGGCCATCCGGTTGGGTGGCCTATTGAGGCGCGGCCGGGTGGCGCCCCAAGAAGCCGGGCTGTGAGGTGAGGGCGCGGTGATGATCCAGCGTTACCCCAACCTCGCAGCGTGGATCGTGCTGGCGCTCGTGTTGGCCCTGATCCCGCTCTTCGTCTCCAACCAGTACATCATCACCGTCCTCGTCCTGGTGGGCGAGTTTTCAATCCTGACCGTCGGCTTATCGCTTCTGATGGGCTACGCCGGACAGATCTCTCTGGGCCACGCCACCTTCTTTGCCATCGGGGCCTACGCGACCGCCATTCTCTCGACCCGGTTCAGCCTTTCGATTTGGCTGTCACTGCTCATGGGGGTGCTCGCCTCGGGGATGATCGGGTATCTGATAGGGCGGGTGATATTCCGGTTGCGCGGCCATTATTTGGCCATGGTTACGTTGGGGATGAACGTCATCCTGTTCCTGATTCTGACGCAGGAAGTGGAGTGGACCGGGGGTCCGTCCGGATTTCGGGGGGTTCCGGATCTGACGATCGCCGGCATCCCGCTCACCTCCAGCATCTCGGCTTACTATCTGGTATGGTTCCTGGCTCTGGTTATTCTGGCCCTATCCATAAACATTGTGAATTCCCGTGTGGGCCGCGCCATGCGCGCCCTGCATGCCAGCGAGGTGGCCTCCGAATCCTTGGGGATCGACACGACCGGCTTCAAAGTCAAGGTGCTGGCTCTGAGCGCGGTGTACGGAGGGTTGGCGGGGGGGCTGCATGCCACGTTCTTAGGTTTCATCAGCCCCTCCATGTTCGGCATCACGGTGTCGATAGAGCTGGTTGTGATGGCCGTGGTTGGCGGTTTAGCCAGCGTCTGGGGTGCGCCATTCGGCGCTGCGGCGGTCTTCGCCATCGAACAGTACATGCAGAACGTGGTTGAACTGTTCATCCCCAACGCGGCCGGCGAATTCGAAGTGATCGCCTTCGGCCTGATGCTGATCTTGATCATGATCTTCCTCCCCGAGGGGCTGGTGAGTGGCGTCGCCAATCGGGTGCGAGCGAGGCGCTTGACGCGCGCTGGTGGAGATGCACCCCAAGTCCGCGGCGGCTAGTCGATGCTCGCAGCAGCCGGCGGGATCGCGGGATGGGTTCGGAGCAGGGGTGCGTGGTCACGCGCGATGACTCTCGCCCCAACAAATTCGAGGGCTTAGCCCATGAATGCACGATCAGCTGCGCCAAATTCCATCGTCTTGGAAGGCAGAGGGTTGCGCAAGGAGTTCGGCGGGTTGGTCGCCGTCAACAATGTGGACATGGACTGCCGATCCAACGAGATTTTGGCTCTCATCGGTCCCAACGGCGCGGGCAAGACCACCGTGTTCAACCTGATCTCCGGTGTGTACCCGCTCGACGGCGGGAGAGTCGAGTTCATGGGTCGGGACATCACGGAACTGCCGGCTCATCGTATCGCCCGGCTTGGGATCGGCCGCACTTTCCAGAACCTGCAGATTTTTGCCAACATGACTGTGCAGGAGAACGTGCTCACCGGCTGTCACCTCCACGGCCACAGCGGGTTTTTGGAAGCCGCTCTCCGCTTGCCTAGGGCGCGAGAGGAAGAACAGTACCTCAAATCCAGGGTGAAAGCGTACCTGGACTTGGTCGGCCTCGCCGATCGGGCCTACGATCCGGCGGACTCGCTGCCGTTCGGTCAGCAGAGGTTGATTGAGATCGCCCGAGCCCTCGCTTCCGAACCACAGCTGCTGCTCCTGGATGAACCGGCTGCCGGGCTAAATCGAACGGAGGTCCGGGCACTGGTTGATTTGATCCTGGAGATTCGGGACCGGGGAATCACGATCCTGCTCGTAGAACACAACATGAACTTCGTCATGGGCATCGCCGACCGAGTCGCGGTCCTAAATTACGGTAAGTTGATCGCGGTCGGCTCGCCGGCCGAGGTCCAGTCAGATCAACAGGTCATCGAGGCCTATCTGGGCGAGGACTGGGAGACGGTGAGTTCGCCGCGCGCTCCAGGGACGACGGGAGGAAGTTCAGGGTAATGGAGCGGGTGAAATGCTGCTAGAGGTGCGCGAGGTTGACACGTACTACGGTCACATACGGGCGCTCAGCGAGGTGTCTTTGCACGTGGACGAAGGGGAGATCGTAGCCCTGATCGGCTCGAACGGGGCTGGCAAAACGACGCTGTTGAGTACGATCTCGGGCCTTATTCCCGCCCGTCGCGGGCGGATTCTTTTCCAGGGGACCGATATCACCAACATGCCCGCCGAGGAGATCGTCGGCCTCGGAATCAGCCACGTACCCGAACGACGGCAGGTCTTCGCGGCGCTAACGGTGCGCGACAATTTGATCTTGGGCGCCTACACGCGGGCCCGCCGTGGGGAGAACGAGGCCGTTCAGCGGGACTTGGAGCGCGTCTACGAACTGTTTCCGGTCTTGAGCGAGCGCGAAACGCAGCAGGCCGGCACGCTCTCGGGTGGCGAGCAGCAGATGCTGGCCGTCGGCAGGGGGTTGATGGCGCAGCCGAAGCTGCTCATGCTCGACGAACCCTCGTTGGGCTTGGCGCCGCTCTTGGTCCAGGAGATCTTCCGCGGCCTGGTCCGCCTGCAGGAAGAGGGGGCTACGATCCTGCTCGTGGAGCAGAACGCGCGCGCCGCGCTGCGGGTCGCTCACCGATGCTACGTGCTGGAGACCGGACGCGTCAGGAGGAGCGGTGCGCCCGAAGAACTCATGCAGGATGAAAGCGTCCAGCAAGCGTATCTCGGCCAGGGATCACCGGCCGCTGATGCCGTGCGGTCGAACGATGGATGACGGCTCGTAGCCCGGCAAGCCGGGAGAAGTTGGAGCGATCGAATGGAATGCTGCGCGAGGAACGCCAGCGGACCGTGCTTTCCGCGCCCGCGCGCATCCCGAGCAGGAGGGAGATGAGATGCCAATTTGGAATCCAGAGTACGAGACGATGGACCGGACGGAGTTGGAAGCGCTTCAACTCGAACGGCTGCAAGCGCTGGTCGAGCGGGTGGGCAGGACCGTTCCTTTCTATCAAGAGAAGTTCGCTAAGGCTGACGCCTCGGCCGACGATATCGACTCGCTCGACGACCTCGCTCGGCTGCCGTTCACGACCAAGGACGATCTGAGGGACCAATACCCTTTCGGTATGTTCGCAGTTCCACTGGAGGAGGTGAAACGCATCCATGCCTCATCGGGCACCACTGGAAAGCCGACCGTGGGAGGCTACACGGAAGCCGATCTGGACCTATGGGCCGAGCTGATGGCCCGCACTCTGCGGGCCTGCGGTGTGACGGCGGACGACCGCATCCACAACTCCTACGGCTACGGCCTGTTCACCGGAGGGCTCGGCGTGCACATCGGAGCCGAAGAGATGGGCTGCCTGGTCATCCCGATGTCGGGCGGGTTCACGGAACGGCAGATTATGCTGCTGCAGGATTTCGGCGGCACGGTGATCACGTGCACGCCCTCGTACGCCCTGGTCCTTGCCGAAGAAGCGGCCAAAATGGGCGTCGATCTGGCGGAGGCGGCTCAACTCAAGGTGGGTATCTTTGGCGCCGAGCCGTGGAGCGAAGCCATGCGCCCGACGATCGAGGAGAAGCTTGGCCTCGAGGCCTACGACATCTACGGCTTAACGGAGATGATCGGTCCCGGCGTATCCATCGAATGTGAACATCACGACGGATTGCACATCTTCGAGGACCACTTCCTGGCGGAGATCATCGACCCCGCGACGGGCGAACGGCTCCCTCCGGGTGAGACCGGGGAGCTGGTGTTCACGACGCTCACCAAAGAGGCGATGCCGCTGATTCGCTACCGCACCCGGGACCGGACTTCGTTGAACGTGGCGAAGTGCGACTGCGGACGGACGATCGCCCGCATGGCCAAGGTCCTCGGGCGGACCGACGACATGCTGGTCGTGCGCGGCGTGAATGTGTTCCCCCAACTCGTCGAACGGGTGCTGCTGGATTTTGACGAGCTCGCCCCGCACTATCAGGTCGTGGTCGATCGACCCAAACATCAGCTCGATACGCTCGAGGTATGGGTCGAGGCCTCGCCGGGCTGGTTCGAATCCGCCGGAAGTGATCGCCTTGACGATCTGACGGGGCGTGTGGAGGGGTCGCTGCGAGAGAAGATCGGCGTCTCTACCAGGGTCAAGATCGTCGATCCCAAAGATCTAGAGCGCTCGCTGGGGAAGGCCAAACGGGTCGTGGACAAGCGCGAGCTATAGGCTGTATTCTCGGCGAGGGACAGACCAAAGGAAATCGAGTGAGAGGCTGGATGTCCAATGGATACTGAACGACTGCGAGGCTCGATCGTGCCGCTCGTCACGCCGTTCCGCGACGGCAGTCTCGACGAGCGGGGCCTGGCGGACTTGATCGAGTGGCAGATCGCCAGCGGCAGCCACGGGCTGTCGGTGACCGGCACGACCGGGGAGCCCAGCGCGCTCACGATGGAGGAGCGCAGACGGGTGATCGAGGTGGCGGTCGAGGCCATCGACGGCAGAGTGCCGCTCGTGGCCGGCACCGGCTCGAACAACACTGACGAAACGCTCGAGCTGTCCAGGTTCGCCGCCCGCGCCGGGTCCGACGCTTTGCTGGTCGTCGTGCCCTATTACAATCGTCCCAGCCAACAGGGCCTTTTCGAACATTTCAAGGCCGTCGCCGACGCGGTGGACCTCCCTGTGATCCTGTACAACATCCCCGGTAGGGCGGCGGTGAACCTGGAGATCGACACGGTGGCGCGCTTGCGAGACGCGTGTGACAACATCGTCGGCATCAAGGAGGCCAACTACGAATTCGCCCACATCAACCGGTTGATGGGCCGCTTGGGCCGGGATTTCCACGTCTACTCCGGGATTGAGCTGCTCTGCTACCCGATTCTGGCCTTGGGTGGTGCCGGCTACGTCTCGACAACGGGAAATGTGCTCCCGGGTGAGGTGGCCGGGCTTTACGACTTGACGGCCGAAGGGAAATGGGAGGCGGCGCGGCGGCAGCACTTCCACCTTATGGAGCTGAACGACGCCATGTTCATTGAGATCAACCCGGTCCCGGCCAAGACCGCGCTGGGAATCATGGGCCGCATATCGGCGGAGGTTCGGCCTCCGCTCGCGCCGCTGGCCCCGGAAAATGAGGCGCGCTTGCGGGAGGTGCTGGCGCGCTATGGAGTGCTGGAGCCGCAGGCGTGACGCCGCAGACGCGGCGGCTGTCGGTCGAAGGGCGGGAGCTGTGCTACCGGGACTGGCCCGGGGAGAAGGGCCCCCTCCTGTGCCTGCACAGCCTCACCGGCCACAAGGGGGGGTTCGATAGCCTGGCCAGCAGGCTTTCGCCGGAATATCGACTTTTGGCCCCGGACTTTCGGGGCCGTGGGGACAGTTCGAAGCCCCCTCTGCCATACGGATTCGCGTACCACGCGCGCGACATTATCGGCTTGACCCAATCGATCGGGGTCCAGGACTTCATCCTGATCGGGCACTCATTCGGCGCCACGACGGGCGTGTACTTGGCCTCCGTCCGCCCCGATCTCGTGCGCGCTGCCGTTCTGCTGGACGGAGGCGCGGATCCGCATGAAGGCACCACGCGCAGCTTCCAGTCGACCATCGATCGGCTGGACAGGACTTATGAGACCTTTGGGGACTACCTCATGGCCGTGAAATCCTCCGGTCTGTACACCCCGTGGACGGACAGCGTTGTGCATTACCTGCGGGCCGGCGTGAACACCTTGGCCGACGGCAGGGTGCGGCCTAAGGCCGACCGGGAGGCGATCAGCGAGGACCTGCGCGCTCACTTCGACTACTCGATGTGCCTGCACTTTCCCAACCTGCGTTGTCCGGTGCTGTTCGTCCGTCCGACCGAAGGGCTGCTGGGCGAGAAGGGCCACGTGTACACGCCCGCCGAGGCCGAGAATATCGCCGCCGAAATCCCGGATTGCCGCAGGCTGGACGTGCAGGGTGTCAACCACTACACGCTGCTCATTCATGACGATCCACCCGTGCTCGGCCCCATCCTGGAGTTCCTGGAGAAGGTCGAGCGCAAGGACGGCGAGAGGAGGGCGCTGTGAAGCTGGCGCGTTTTGCGGTGGACGGCCGTGTCCGTGAAGGTCGCTTGACCGGAGAGGGGATGCTCCTCGCCAGCGACGGTTCGGATTACGCGGTTTCGGAGGTCGTCTGGCTGCCGCCCGCCGTCCCGACGAAGGTGATCGGACTGGCGCTGAACTACGCCGAGCACGCGGATGAGCTCGAGATGGAGTCCCCCGAGGAACCGGCACTGTTCTTCAAACCGATCACCTCTCTGGTCGGCCACCAGGCCCCCGTCGTTTATCCTCAAGGTGTGGAGTACATGCATTACGAAGTGGAACTGGCGGTTGTGATTGGCCAGCGCTGCCGGCACGTTCCGGCGGAGAAGGCCGAGGCGGTGATCGCCGGATATACGATCGCCAACGACGTGACGGTGCGGGACTTCGTCCGTGATTTTTTCCGGCCCCCGATCCGCGCCAAGGGCTACGATACCTTCGGGCCGGTGGGTCCGTTCCTTGTCACCCCGGACGAGGTCGAAGACGTCAATGCGCTGGAGCTGCGGGCGTTTTTGGACGGCGAGCTGAAACAGCAGGGGAACACAGCGCAGATGCTGCTTTCGATCCCCGAGCAGATCGAGTTCATCTCCATGATCATGACGCTGGAGCCGGGAGATATGATTTGGACCGGGACGCCGCGCGGGATCAGCCATGTGCATCCTGGAAGCGTTATGCGTCTGGAGATCGATGGAGTGGGGGCACTCGAAAATCCGGTCGTCGCGGAAGGCGAGCGCTGAGGAAGGGGTCCATCCGCCGCGCGAGCGATCTTGTTCCATGGGAACTGAAATCGGCGCGCAGATATGAAGAGTCTCTAGGAGGTTGGGAGGGTACACAGGTAAGAGACCATGATCAAACACTTTATCGACAATGAGTTTGTGGAGGCGGCACAGGGGGAGACCTTCGAGACGCTGAACCCGGCCACGAATGAACCGATCACCGAGGTGGCCTACGGCACCGAGCAGGACGTGAGGGCGGCGGTGCGCGCCGCCCGGCGGGCCTTCGATGAGGGCCCCTGGCCGCGCATGTCGGCGGAGGAGCGAGCGGGGTACCTGGACAAGATCGGTCAACTGATCGAGAAGTACGCCGACGATATCGCCGACACCGAGATTGAGGACACGGGCGTTCCGGTGAGCCAAATTAAGAAGGGGACCATCCCGCGCGCCGCGCGCAACTTCTACTTCTTTGCCGAGGAAGCGACCAAGATCATCGGCGAATCGTTTCCAAAAGACGGCGAGTTCACGAACTATACGGTGCGCCGGCCGGTCGGCGTGGCCGGGCTCATCACCCCCTGGAACGTGCCGTTCATGCTCGAGACATGGAAGGTGGCGCCCTGCCTCGCTGCGGGCTGCACGTGCCTCCTCAAGCCGGCTGAATGGGCGCCGCTGACGGCGAATTGGCTGGCCCGCGTCATCCAGGAGGCGGACCTACCGCCCGGCGTGTTCAACGTCGTTCACGGTTACGGGGAGCCGGCGGGTGCACCCATCGTGCGCGATCCGGGGGTCCAGCTGATCTCGTTCACCGGTGAGACCACGACCGGGCAGGAGATCATGCGCAACGGCGCCGACACGTTAAAGCGCTTCTCGATGGAGATGGGTGGGAAATCGCCGACGATCGTGTTCTCCGACGCCGATCTGGATCGAGCGTTGGATGGGGCGATCTGGCAGGTCTATTCGCTCAACGGCGAGCGATGCACGGCCGGCTCGCGCCTGTTGGTTCAGAGGGACATATACGATGACTTCCTGACCAAGCTGGCGGGCCGCGTGGCCAACATCAAGGTTGGAGAGCCCCGGGATCCGAAGACGGAGATCGGGCCGCTTATCCATCCGGATCATTGGCAGCGGGTCAAAGGCTATCTGGACGGCGCGATCGAGGAAGGGGCCACCATCGCGGTCGGCGGCGAACGGCCGGAGGGGCTCGACCAGGGGAACTACCTGCAGCCGACCCTGGTCACGGATGTAAAAAACGAGATGACAATCTCGCAGGAGGAGGTCTTCGGGCCGGTCCTGGTGGTCATGCCCTTCAGGGATGACCAGGAGGCGATCGATATCGCCAACGACGTGAAGTACGGATTGGCGGGTTATGTGTGGACCGGGAGCATGAAACGAGGCCACAAAGTCGCGGAGGCGATTGAGTCCGGACTGGTGTGGGTGAACTCGCAAAACGTGCGCGACCTGCGTACGCCCTTCGGCGGCAGCAAGTCGAGCGGAATCGGCCGTGAAGGCGGCAAGTACAGCTTCGACTTCTATACTGAAGTCAAGACGGTTCATGTGGCTCTGGGAGAGCATCCAATTCCGAAATTAGGCGCGGGAGGAGGAAGTTAGCGATGGGCGCGAGAAAAGGCCAAGATTACATCAACCGGCTCCAGGAGGAACCGCCGGAGATCTGGTACAAGGGCGAGAAGGTGGAGGACGTAACCGAGCACCCCGGCTTCCGCAATGGAGTGCGCAGCATCGCGGAGCTCTACGATGTCCAGTGGGAAGACCCCGATAAGATGCTCTTCGAATCGCCGACCTCGGGTGAGAAGGTCGGCCGTTCCTTCATGATCCCGCGAACCCGCGAGGACCTTGAGAGCGTCGGGAGGATGATGAAGGCCTGGGGCAACCACCACCACGGCTTTTTGGGCCGGGCCCCAGACTATCTCAACCGGGCCATCACCGGATACGCGGGCGGAGCGGAGTTTCTGGAAGTTCAGGATCCGCGCTTCCCGGAGAACATGCGCCGCTACCATGAGTACATTCGTGAAAACGACCTGTGCCTTACCCACACCCTGATCACGCCGCAGGCGAATCGATCCAAGGAGACCCATGAGCAGGCAGATCCATATCTGGCGGCGAGGATCAAGGATGAGCGCGACGACGGCATCGTCATCCGGGGCGCCCGCATGCTCGCGACGCTGCCCATGGCGGACGAAATCATGGTCTTTCCGTCCACGGTGCTGAAGAGCACCGAGGAGGACGCACCTTACGCGTTCGGCCTGGCCGTACCGAGCAGCGCCCCGGGGCTGCGCTTTATCTGTCGCGAGAGCTTGGACTACGGTCGGTCTCACTATGACCATCCGCTCGGTTCGCGCTTTGAGGAGATGGACGCCGTGGTGGTGTTCGACGATGTCTTCGTGCCTTGGGAGCGGATCTTCCTTTATCAGGACGTGGAAGTGTGCAACCAGGCTTATCATCGCACCGGAGCGCTGGTGAATATGGCGCACCAGGTCGTGGTCAAGAACGTGGCCAAGACTGAGTACCTTATGGGCCTTTCCGCGCTCATGGCTCGCACGATCGGCATCGAAGTGTTCCAGCACATCCAGGAGAAGATGGCCAAGATTTGGGTGACCCTGGAGGCGCTGAGGGCGTTCTGGCGCACCTCCGAGGTCGACGCGCAGCTGGACGAGTACGGCGTGATGCGGCCCGCTTGGGACCCGCTCGACGCGGCGCGCAATTTCTACCCTCACCTGTACGGCGAGCTGATCGAATACATCCGCCAGATGGGGGCCAGCGGTCTGGTGGCGGCGCCCACCAAAGCAGACGTAGAAGGCCCGCTGCAAGAGGACATCGAGAAGTACTATCAGGCCGCCCGGGCCGACGCTTATGAACGGATCCCGATCTTCCGCCTGGCTTGGGATACCTCCATGTCGGCCTTTGCCAACCGTCAGGAATTGTATGAACGGTACTTCTTCGGCGACCCGGTTCGAATGGCCGGGGCGCTGGTCAAGAACCACCACGATCAGATCGATGAGTACATGGAGCGAGTGCGGGATTTCTTGGAGCGGTCCAGAGAGGAAGCGGAACAAGCCGCGGCGGACGTGGCATGAGCGGCACGATCACAGCCCGAGATTTCCGCAGCACGATGGCGCTGTTTGCCACAGGGGTGACGGTTCTCAGCGTTCAGACCGAGGACGGCGTGCATGGAATGACCGCCAACGCGGTGACGTCGGTTTCTCTCGACCCGCTGCTTGTCTTGGTCTGCATCGACAAACGCTCGCGCATGGCCGAGGAGATCAAGCAGGCCGAGGGCTTCGGGCTTAACATCCTGCGCCAAGAGCAGAGAGCGCTCTCCGATTACTTCGCGGGCAGTTGGGAGGCCGAAACCCCTCCTGCGTTCCGCTTCGTGCCGGGCGAGGCCGGCCCGCGGCTGGAGGGTTGTCTGGCCTCCATCAATTGCGAGCTCGAGAAAACTTTCGAAGGCGGCGATCACTGGGTTGTGCTGGGGCGAGTGGTTGATCTTCACCGTGGCATCGAGCCGCTTCGACCGCTGCTCTTCTACGGTGGACGGTACATGCAGATTCGCACCGAGGACCCCGAGCCGGCTCCCGACCTGGGCTGGGTCGACCGGCCGGTCCTCGTCTACTATGATCCCTGGCGTTCGGACACCTGACTGCGCGCCCAGGACGGACCTCGGCGGGCCGCCACGTTGAACGCTGGCTTGCAATGGCGATAATACATCGGGAGTGCAGCGGAGGTCGGGAGTGCGATGCAGTTCGACATTCTTAGATCTGGACACCTTGAGTTTCGCTCCACGGACCTCGATCAGGCGCGACATTTCTACGTCGAGGTCCTTGGCTTTGTGGAAATCGACCGCGACGAGGAGCGGCTGTACCTGGGGGGTCTGGAGGAGCGCGAGCACCATAGCCTGGTGCTTCGTCGGGCCGAAAGTCCTGGTGTCGGTCATATGGCGTTTCGGGTGGCGAGCGAGGAGGACCTCGAGGCGCTCGCTGACCTGTACCGGTCCCGCGATCTACCCACACGCTGGATCGAACCCGGAGAGGAGCTCGGTCAGGGGCGCGCGCTGCGCGTTCAGGACCGGACCGAGCTGCCGCTGGAGTTCTACCACAGCATGGAGAGACGCGAGAGCCTGCTGCAGGAATTCGAAAAACATCGCGGCGCCCACGTGATGCGGCTGGATCACTTCAACTGTCAGGTGCCGCTTGTGCAGGACGCGTATGATTGGTTCACCGACGAGCTGGGTTTCCACCCCACCGAGCTTACGGTCACCGACGACGAACCGCCCCACCTTTGGGCCGCGTGGCTGCGCCGCAAGCAGAACGTTCATGATATCGCCGTAATGAACGGGATTGGCCCCCGCGTGCACCACGGCGGCTTCTGGGTCACCGATCAGATCTCGGTCCTGCGGGCTTGCGACGTCCTGGCCGCAACCGGGTACGCCGAGCACATCGAGCGCGGTCCGGGTCGTCATGGGCTGAGCAACGCTTTTTTTGTCTATCTGCGCGATCCGGATGGGAACCGCATCGAGCTCTACACGAGCGACTACATGATCACCGACCCCGATCATGAGCCCATCCAATGGAGCATCAACGACCCCCGTCGGGCGACGTTCTGGGGCCACAAGCCTCCCACGAGCTGGTTCGAGGAAGCTTCGCTCGTCGAGCATATCGAGAGCGGCGAGCTTCTGCCGACTTCGGAGCCCCCCATCCAGGATCGACCCGAGTTCGTGACTTGACGGACTCCCCGCGGCCGCTCCGGCTTAAGCCCGAACCGCTCCCGGGACGCCGTTCTGGAGCAGGCCAGATCAAAGGAGGATCGTGGATGCACCCTCAGTCCCGGAAGGATCTTGTATGACCCCATCGAGGAGTCAAGCTGCACAAGTCTCCAAGTCCGTGGCCGAGCATTTCACCGCCAACGATCGTTTCGCACGGCTGATCGGGATCGAGCTCGAGGAGGTGACCCCCGGGCGAAGCAGGGCGGCGATGACCCTGACGAACGATATGGTCAACGGCCTGGGTTATCCGCACGGCGCGGCGATGTTCGCGCTGGCTGACGTAGCCTTCGCCGCGGCCGGGAACTCCCATGGGGAGGCCTCGGTGGCGCTCAGCATGGACGTGCATTATCTGCGGCCGCCGAAGATCGGCGGACGGCTGCAGGCGGTGGCGGAGGAGGTGCGCCGCGGCCGCACCACCGGCCTGTACCGCATTCGGGTCTCGCAGGAGGGTAAGGCCATCGCCGAACTGCACGGCATGGTCTATGTGAAGGGCGACCGATTCCTGGAGGGAGATGACACTGGGGAGCGCTGAGACCTTTTCTACCTGCACCTCGGTAATGGTGGCCGGGAATGGGTGGTCGCCGGTCGAGGACGCCGCGGCAAAGAGACCCTAACATCGGGCTCCCACCACCGGCCGGTGGGCGTTTGATCGGCGCGCAGCGCTCCGCGCACTTCAATGTGCCCGGTAGGGGCACGACATGTCGTGCCCCTACGGAGGAGCGCTTGAGCGATCGGCCCACGGGTTCGCTGAGGATTGTCACCGGGAATGGACCTCGACCATCGGTTCGATTACCCGCGCGGAGGGCCAGAACACTGCCCAAGCTGGTTCAGGACCGGTCGCCGGAGCTGCACAAACTTCCCCCAGAGCGACCTTCCCGGTCAGCCCAGGGCCTTTCAATCGCTTGGACGGGAACAGGGGCGCATCGCGATGAGCCCCTACGGTGGACCAATCGACCTCGACCGATACTAGTTATCCTTTGGCCCGTCGGTTGCCTGAGACCGTGTAGGGGCGACCGGCCCGTCGCCGCTGGGGCGGTGCAACGTTCCTTCGTGACCGCATTTCGCCTCGGTGCAAATGGGTGCCGGGAGGTCGGATTGGCCGGAAAAAGTAGAAGAGGAGGTATTCAATGCAGGATTACAGGCTCTTCATCGGCGGGAAATGGGTCGACGGTGGAGATCAATTGGAGGTCAAAAACAAGTACAGTCAGGAGACGCTGGGGGTGATCCCGCAGGCGAGCCGGGACGACGTGGAGGCCGCGGTCGGAGCGGCGGAAAAGACCGCACCGACCATGGCGCGCATGCCGGCGCATCAGCGGGCGGCGATCCTCAGCCGCACCGCCCAGCTGCTGAGCGAGCGTTACGAGGACTTCGCCCGCACCATCGCCGCTGAAGCCGGAAAAGCGCTCAAATTCTCGCGCGGTGAAGTCGATCGCGGTATCAGCACCTTCACCATCGCGGCCGAAGAGGCCAAGCGCATCCACGGCGAAACCGTTCCTATGGACGCCGTGCCTTCAGGTGAAGGTTACTTCGGCTTCTACGTTCGGCGCCCGCTTGGGGTGGTGGCCGCGATATCTCCGTTCAACTTCCCGCTGAACCTGGTGGCTCACAAGGTCGCGCCGGCTCTGGCCTCGGGCAACACCGTGGTGCTCAAGCCCGCCAGCGCGACCCCGCTGACGGCTGTCTTGCTGTGCCAGGTTCTGGAGGAGGCCGGCGCCCCTCCCGGCGCCGTCAACCTGGTGGTCGGGCCGGGGAAGACCGTCGGGGAATGGCTGGTCACCGACCCCCGCGTGGCCAAGATCACCTTCACCGGAAGTCCCCCCGTCGGGGAGCGGATCACCAATATCGCCGGCATCAAGAAAGTGACCCTCGAGCTGGGCAACACCTCGCCCGTTGTGATCGGCCCCGAGGCGGACCTCGATCGTGTGGCCGAGCGCTGCGCGGTGGGCGCCTACTACAATTCCGGGCAGGTGTGCATCTCCGTCCAGCGTATCTACGGCGAGCGGCCGATATACGAGCCGTTTACGGAGAAATTCGTGGCCGCCAGCGAGAACATGGTGGTGGGTGATCCGCTCGACGAGCGGGTTGATGTGGGACCCATGATCGACGTCACAGAGGCCGAACGCATTGAGGGTTGGGTGCAGGAAGCCCAAAGCGCCGGCGCCAGTGTGCAGACGGGGGGAAGGCGCGAAGGGGCCGTCTATCGCCCGACCGTGCTCACGAACGTCTCGTCAGATATGAGGGTGGTGTCCGATGAGGCCTTTGCTCCCGTGGCCTCCGTGATCGAGAGCGACGACTTCGAAACCGCACTGCGGCAGGCCAATGACACGGAATACGGGCTTCAGGTGGGCGTGTTCACCAACGACGTCAACCGCGTGCTCAAGGCCGTGCGCGAGCTCAACTTCGGCGGCGTGATCATCAATGAAACCCCGGTCTTCCGCGCCGACCACATGCCCTATGGCGGCAACCGCAAGAGCGGACTCGGCCGGGAAGGGCTCAAGTACGCCATCGAAGAGATGACCAACATCCAGATGGTGGTGATCCGTGAGGAATGAGCGACCGGGTCGAGAGACCGACCTTCGAAGCAGGGAGATTGGAGACTGGCGACTTGAGACTCGGAGCTGTGATTCGTTATCCTTGATCTCGGGGGGGAACCACGAAGAACTCGAAGGGCACGAAGAGGGATCCAAAGATTCACAAAGCGGGGGGTAGAGACTCTGAAATTCTCGTGTCTGAGTGTTATTTCTTTTGGTAACTAGTAACTAGTAACCAGTAACTGCTAGCTGGTTGCCTGGAGACTGAGGGCTGATACCTGAATCCTCAAGCCAGAAACCAGAAGCCAATGGCCAAAGCCCTTTAGCTCAGCGCTCGGGGCTCAGTGCTCAGAGCTGTTTACTGGCCAGCGGCCAGGTCGGGAGCGCGTCGATGTCCAGCGCGTCGCGCTGGCCGGCGAGGAAGCGGCGGTGCCCGACGGCGCCGATCATGGCTGCGTTGTCGGTGCAAAGCTCGATCGGCGGCACGCGGACCGGGACCTGGGCGCGCTCCCGGAACGCGGAGCGGAGGGGCCGGTTCGCGGCCACCCCGCCGGCGACGAGCACGGTTTGGGCGTTGAACTCCTCGACGGCGTCAAGGGTCTTGTCCACGAGCACATCGACCACCGCTCGCTGGAACGAGGCCGCCATGTCGGCCAGCGGTAAGCCGGGCGCCGGGGCCTCCACACCGGCTTCGAGCTCCGGCTGCTTCTCGCGCACCTCCCGCAGCACCGCCGTTTTCAGTCCGCTGAACGAGAAATCCCAGGTTCCTTGCAGGCGGGCGCGCGGAAAATCGAACGCCTCTGGATCGCCGTTTTGGGCCGTGGATTGGATGGCCGGTCCGCCGGGGTAGCCGAGGCCGAGCAGTCGAGCGACTTTGTCGAAAGCCTCCCCCGCTGCGTCGTCAAGCGTGCCGCCAAGACGCTGGTACGTGAGGTGATCCTTCATCAGGACCAGCTCGGTGTGGCCGCCGGAAACGATCAAGGCCACCATCGGGAAGGCCGGCTCCTGTTGCTCTTCAACCAGCCAGATCGAGTAGACATGCCCCTCCAGATGGTTGACGCCGATCAGAGGCAGGTTGTGGGCGAGCGCCAGCCCCTTGGCCATGTTGAGACCGACGACCAGGGATCCGGCCAGTCCGGGGCCGCGGGTCACCGCCACGGCATCGATCGACTCCAGCTCCACGTGCGCCCGATCGAGCACCTCCTCGACGACCGGGTAGATCGTCTCAATATGCACCCTGGACGCCATCTCCGGGAACACACCGCCGTATTTTGCGTGCAGCTCCGCCTGCGAGGCCACGGCCGAGCTGGCGATGTGCCGGCCGTCTTCGATGACCGCGGCCGCGGTTTCGTCGCAAGAAGTCTCGATGCCAAGAATTCGGGTCTGCTCGGATGGCTCCATCAAACCCCTCTCCGCGCGAGGGCCGGTCTCAATCGCCGTCCAGCGCGATGATCAGATCGTGCGGGTATTCGGCGAGCCGTTCGACGCTCCCGTCGCTGCGCACATAAACGGTGTCTTCCAGCCGCACCGCCATGTCCCCGTCAGGGTAATACAGGCCGGGTTCGAAGGTAAAGACCATGCCTGGCCGGAGGGTCGTCTCGTCGGGGCTCGGATGATGGCGGAAGCTCGGCGGCTCATGAATCGCCAGCCCAATTCCGTGGGCCAGGCCGTGAATATAGCCGGAATCGCTCTCCGGGGCGCTGCGCACCGTCGAATGGCCGAGCGCCTCGAACTGACGACAGGCTTCGTTCTGCAGCTCGCGAGTCGAGGCGCCGGCCTCGAGCAGCGGAAACACCGCCTCGTAGACGTGCTGTACATCGGCGTGGAGCGCCTGGACCTCTTCCGAGGCTTCGCCCAGGACCCAAGTCCGAGTGAAATCGAAGAAGTACCCTCCGCCCAGTTCACGCGGGTAAATGTCGAAGATGATCGTTGTCCCCGGCGTGATCTCATCTTCGTCTCGGCCGACGCTGTGGCCGATGGCCCCATCTCGACCCTGGGCGAAGATGGGCCCGAACGGGGACTCGGCCCGGCGTTCGGCGAGCAGAAGGTGGATGCGGTTCTTGACGGCGCCCACGGTAAGCGGACTCCCAGCTTGGTCCAACAACCGATCGCCTTCCAGGCGGAGGTCTCCGAGCTGTGAACGGATCGCATCGACAACTTCCACGGTGACCTGACCCATGCGGCGGATGCGCTCGATCTCCTCAGAGTCCTTGGTCATACGCGCCCGACCCAGCACACCCCGACTGCCGTAGTCCGGAATCCATTCAACGTCCGGCAGCAGCTCCTTGAACCGCTCGAGCGTACCCAGCAACTCGCCCGCCTCAATGTGCCCGTAGACGGCCACCCGTCCGGCGAGCCCCAGCTTTTCAAAGTGCTCGGCCAATTGCAGCGCATAGGCCCAGTGACGATCCCCCTCGGTCTGCTCCAGGAGCTCATGGAGGCGGCCCTGATCGAGCAGCACGCTGCGCAGCCCGGTGGCCCTCGCCTCTTCCCGCTCCAGCATATGGTGCAGCAGGATGGGCGGCTGGCCGGCTTTCTTAATCAGGTTGACGCCCTCGAGATGGGCCCGGCCGACGAAGTAATCCAGCGGGGGGTTGCCTCCAGCGGAACCTGTAATCCAAAGCGCGTCCAGCCCGGCCTCGGACATGAAGCGGTCGATGTCAGTTTTCATCGCTGTTCTCGATCATCGAGCGCAAGATCTCGAGCAATTCCGGCTCCTGCTCGGGCAGCACGGTCCGGGGGTCGAGCAGCACCTGATCGTCTTCAATGCGGGCGACCACAGGGGGGTCGAAGGCCCGCAGAAGGTGCACGAATCCCTCGGCATCGGCGGCCGCATGGGCCCACAACCATGTGGGCAGGCTTTCTCCTGGAAGACTGCCGCCGCCCACGGTCGATTGTCCCTCCAGAACGGTACCCGCGCCAAGCTCGTCAACCCAACCCTGCACCCGGCCCTTCAGGGTTTCCGGTTCGGCGCTGATCATGCGCCAGATCGGGATTTCGTCCGCGGCCTCGCCCTTGAGGTAGTGCAGCAAGGTCGCGCTCAAAGCCGCCAGGCACAGTTTGTCCGGTCGGACGGCTCGCGCCAGCGGATGGCGGCGCAGGCGCTCGACGACCTCCGCATGGCCGCAGACCAACCCCGCCTGGGGTCCCCCCAGCAGCTTGTCGCCCGAAAAAGTGACCACCGAGGCGCCCTGTTGGAGTGATTCTTGCACCATGGGTTCATGGGCCAGGCCGTAATCTGCGGTGTCGAGGAAGGTGCCTGAGCCCAGGTCGTCGATCAGGGGAACGCCGGCCCGCCCGGCGAGGTCGCCAAGTTCGGCCAAGGAGGGCTCGGTGGTGAAGCCGATAAGCTGAAAATTGGAGTGGTGGGCCCGCAGAATGACGCCGGTGTCGCCGCTGAGGGCCGATTCGTAGTCGTGCAAATGGGTGCGGTTGGTCGTCCCAACTTCCACCAGATGGGCGCCCGATTGCGCGAGCACCTCGGGGATGCGAAAGCCGCCTCCGATCTCAATGAGCTGGGTGCGCGAAATCAAAGCGTCCTTACCCTCGGCGAGCGCGGTGAGGGCCAGCAGCACGGCGGCCGCGTTGTTGTTGACCACCAGGGCGGCTTGCGCGGCCGTGATGCGCGTCAGGAGGGATTCGACGTGCTGATCGCGATGACCCCGACCGCCCTGCTCGAGGTCGAACTCCAGGTTGCTGTACTGACCAGCGACCGCCCGCATGGCCTGCATGGCAGCACGACTGAGGGGAGCGCGTCCCAGGTTGGTGTGAAGAACCACTCCGCTGGCGTTGATGACCGGCCTCAGATTTGGCCGCGTCCAACGCTGGAGCGTACGGAGCGCGGAGGTGATCAGGCCGTGATCCGAAGGAGACGGGTCGCCGCGGCGGATGCGGCCCCTGGCGCGTTCGAGCTGATGGCGCAAGGCCTGGGTTGTCAACGACCTGCCGTAGCGCTGGAGCAGCGGGCCGCTGTCCTCGGAGCGCAGAAGCTGATCGACCGAGGGGAGGTCGCGCAGGCTCATATTCCAGCACGGGGGGCGCCGGGATCGACGCGCCTTAGCAGCCACTCCAACGCCGCCAGCACGCCTGCCAGCAGCAGTCCGAGCGGCAGGGTCAGCGCCCGATTGACCTGCAGCCAGGCGCAGAGGCCCGCGTACAGGCCGACGAGCAGGGCCTCACGCAGCAGCACCGAGCTGGCAACCGCGCCACGCTCCGAGAACCGTCGATTGAGAAGCCAAAGGAAGGGCAGAGAGGTGCCTGTGATCGCAAGAGTCCATAAGAAGAAGAAGAGCCAGCGGGGGCCGACGGTGGGTCTGGTGCCGATGATCACCAGCAGCAGTCCTACCCAGCCGATGCCGGCCATGACGAGCGCGGACACCATCAAACTTCCGTATGGAGACGATGACTGATTGGGCATTAAGAGCGGCTCTCCAGGATGTGGTCAGCATTATAGTCCACCCTTGGGGCCGCAACGCCGAGAAGAAGGGTGGGACCCCGGCAGCGCCGGCGGGGTATAATCCGCCGCTGGACCCCATGTCGTTACTTAAGGCCGCTGACCTCCATAAAGCTTACGGCGCTCACGACGTTCTGCAAGGCGTGTCGCTAGACCTGCCCCAGCAGGCGCGGATTGCACTAGTCGGGCCGAACGGAATCGGCAAGAGCACCTTGCTGCGCATCCTGGCCGGGAACGAAGGCCCGGATGACGGTCAGGTTCAGCGCGCCAAGCGCGCCACCATCGGCTATCTTCCGCAAGAATTGAGGCAGGGCGAGGATCGGGCAAGGCTCGAGCGCAGCCTGTGGGATGCGACCCTGGATGCGTTCGAGGACCTGCGCCAAATCGAACAGGAGCTGAATGACCTCGAGAGCGCCATGGCTGACCCGAGACGGGCGGCCGAGGCGATGGCCGAGTACGGCCCGCTGCAGGAGGAGTTCGAGCGAGCCGGTGGGTACACGTACGCCGCGGAAACTAAGCGCGTACTGCGCGGGCTGGGCTTCTCCGAGCCGCAGTTCTCTCAGTCGCTGGCCACCCTTTCAGGCGGTGAGCGGACGCGCGCGCTCCTGGCGCGGCTGCTGCTGGAGGATCCGGAATTGTTGATCCTCGACGAGCCGACAAATCATCTGGACATCGCGGCCCTGGAATGGCTGGAAGCATGGTTGGACGGTTGGCCGGGCGCCGCTCTGATCGTCTCTCATGACCGCTACTTCCTGGATCGAACCGTGGGCACCGTTTGGGAGCTCACCGAGAACGGCCTCGAGACCTATCGGGGAAACTACTCGGCGTACGCCGAACAGCGGCGGATGCGGCGGGAGCGGCAAGCCGACCTTTACGGGAGGCAGCAGGAGCACGTCGCCAGGGAACGCGAATTCATCCGGCGCAACATCGCTGGCCAGAACACCCGGCAGGCTCAGGGCCGACGCAAGAGGCTGGAACGGTTCCTGGAGCAAGATGCCATGTCCGCCCCCTCCGAAGAGCGTGAGGTATCCATCCAGCTCGACACCGAGCGGCGCAGCGGGGATATCGTGCTGCGGGCCCGGGGATTGAGCGTCGGAAGAGGGGGCGATACGTTTTTCACGGTGCCCGACTTGATCGTCCGCCGCGGGGAGCGCGTCGCCGTCGTCGGGCCCAACGGTGTGGGCAAGACCACGCTGCTCAAGACGCTGACCGGTGCGCTGCCGGCGATGGATGGAGACGTACAGCTGGGCGCCAACGTGCAGATCGGCTACTTTGCCCAAGCTCATGGGGGATTGCAATCCGACCACAGCGTGCTGGAATCGATGCTGGAGGCGGACGAGGACATGAAGATTTCAGCCGCCCGCTCCTGGCTGGCGCGGTTCCTGTTCCGAGGTGAAGATGTGGAGAAGTCGGTCGCCGGGCTTTCGGGCGGCGAACGGGGACGCCTGGCGTTGGCCCGGCTTTCGCGGCAGGGGGCCAACCTGCTGCTATTGGATGAGCCCACCACTCACCTGGATCACGCCTCCCAAGAAGCCCTGCAGCAGGCGCTCTCCGAGTTCCCCGGCACGATCGTGTTCATCTCCCACGATCGGTATCTGATCGACGCCCTCGCTACGCAGATCTGGGGGGTCAGGCCGAACAACGAAGAGATGCAGGTGGTCATCGGAAGCTATGAGGCCTATCGGGCTGCTCAGCCGCAGATCGAAGAGATGTCTCAGCCCGCGGATGCCGAACCAAAGCCCGATCGTCGACCCCCGAAGCGAGAGGAGGGCTCGACGATTCCTCAACGGCTGGAGGTGATTGAAAATCGAGTGGAGGAGCTTGAAAACTCGCTCGAGAAGTTGGCCTGGGAAATCGAGCGATCTGGATCCGATTTGGAGCGCGTAAGGGCCCTGGGTGAGCAGTACGCAGGGTTGGAAAGCGAGCTCCAAGATCTTCTGGCCGAGTGGGAGCGTCTCTCTGAACTCGGGGAAGGTGCGTGATATAATCCGCGCCGCTTGGTTGGGAGGGAACATAGAGCGTTGTCACGCCGCGAACGTGAAATGAAGGACGGATCGAGCCGCAGATTGACCGATCGCCTGGTCTGGATCCTGGGTGCCGCGGTGGTTGTTGGCACCCTGGTCTCGGCGGGGTTGATCTTCTCGGCGGCCCGAGGCTTGGCCGCCTCCTGGACGGAGGGCGGTCTTCCGTCGTTCAGTGGAGTCGGCCGTCCATCCTCCGAAGGAACTCCCCTCCCCGGGGTCACGCCAACCGTGGCGCCTCTGGATGAAGCAAAGCCGTGGGACGGCAGCGAGCGCGTCACGATTTTGCTGATGGGGCTTGACTATCGGTCCTGGGAAGAGAATGACGGACCCCCACGCACGGACTCGATGATGCTGGTGACGATCGATCCGGTGGCCCGCACCGCAGGAATGCTTTCCATCCCCCGCGACCTGTGGGTCGAGATCCCGGGTTTCGAGCACAACCGCATCAACACCGCCTACTTCCTCGGCGAGAGCTATAACCTCCCCGGGGGCGGGCCGGGGCTGGCGATGAAAACGGTGGAGAACTTCCTTGGGGTTCCGATTGACTATTATGCGGTGATCTACTTCCACGTTTTCGAGGATATGGTCGACGAGATCGGCGGCATCGACGTCTTGGTCAAAGAGGACATTAAGGTCTCCCCGATCGGGCGGACAAGTGTGGTGCTCACGGCGAAGGCGCACCATCTGGACGGAGCGCACGCCCTAGCCTACGCGCGGGCGCGCAAGTCTGGGGGCGGGGATTTCGACCGGGCGCAAAGGCAGCAGCAGGTGGCCATGGCCATTCGCGACCGGATCCTTGGGGTGAATATGGTCCCGACTTTGATTCGCAGGGCGCCGGCACTGTACGAGCATATGCGCACCGGATTGCGCACGAATTTGACCTTCGATCAGATATTCCGACTTGGACTTCTTGCGCTTGAGATTCCCGAAGAGAACATCAAAAAGGGCATCATCGGCCCGCCGGAGATGGTCGAATTCGAGACTCTTCCCAGCGGCGCCGAGGTGCTGCGTCCGCTGCCGGATCGTATCCGCATGCTCAGGGACGAGATCTTCACCGAGGCAGGGGCGATCGGCCCCTCGGTTTCAGTCGAAGAGCCGGTGGAGGCCGCCGATCTGGAGGATGCCCGGATTTCCGTGCTCAACGGCTCAGGCATCGAGGGGGTAGCGACCGCCACCTCCGAGTATCTGCAGTCGCGCGGTCTGAACGTGGTCGAGGTGGCCAACGCGAACCGGCTCGACTACGCCAAGACGATCGTGATCGACTACACGGGCAACCCGTACACCACCCGCTTCCTGCACGAACTGATGGGCCTGTCGGAAAGCCAGATCCTCAGCCAGCCCTCGCCGGACAGCGAGATCGACGTCGAGGTGATCTTGGGCGCCGATTGGACGGGGCCGCCGGGGTAGAAGCTCTCACAACCACCAGGCCGACCTTCGTTATACAGCTCTGAGCACTGAGCGCCGAGCGCGTTGAGATAGAAGGCTCCTGTGGAATGTACGGAGGTCGGGGTCCCACGGCCGATCGTCCCCCCACGGACTGGCCCTCCCCACATCCCTGCACGTTCGTAGGGGCGCCCCGCCGGTGCCCCTAAGGTGGAATTTCCTTGCCGCGTAGGGGCGCATCGCGATGCGTCCTGACAGCGGGCCATTGGCTCTTAAGGGCCGAGGGTCTTCCTTGGAGGATCGGAAAGCCCTCTTGCCCCCCATGGATGTCCTTGGGTCGTAAGAAAACGCGTCTACAGCGGCGCATAGATCAAGCTGGCCGTCACTCCGAAGATCAAGCCAAGAAGTGCCCCCGCAAGCACATCCGACAGGTAGTGGACCCCCATCACGACCCGGGCCATCAGCACCAAGGGCGCCCAGACGAGAGTGGCGGTCTGGAGCCAGGCTGGTCCCCAGGCCGCGATGAGTACGGCGAGCAGGACGGCCCGAGCTGCGTGTCCGGAGGGGAAAGAGTGCGGGTCCGTTCGGCGGTAGATCGAGCCCCACGTGCCCTCGGGCCGTCGGCGTCGGATGGCGAACTTGAGGCCCATGACCACCGCCGCCGTCACGAGGACAGCGATGGCGAGGGCCAGCGACCAGTTGCGCCATGGACCGCTCGAGCGCCAGGCGACGATCGCCAGTCCGATGAGCCAAAACCAGGAATCTGCGGAGTGGGCCAGCAGCGCCGCGATCCAGCGCAGGGGGCTCGGTCGTTCGGCGATGGAAAGGCGGGCCGTCCAGCGGCGGTCGAGGCGGAGCACACGCCCCAGAAGGTTCATGGGGGCTGACCCTGCGCCAGGTCGCGTCGGATGAGCTCAAGCTGCCCGGGCTTGTCGACGTCCATCGCGACTTCGGCCCACGGAGAAAGGTGCACCCGTCCGCGGAGATTCAAGCGCGCCGCAATGCGCTGAAGCGTCTGGTCGAGCGTGAGCCGCCTGAGGAGCAGGAGCAGCAAGGTGTCGAAGCCTACGACCGCGGCCTGTCGCAGCGGGCTCTTGCGGGCCCCGATGAGCCGGTCCCAGAGGTCGAGATCCACGTCCATGTGGACGTGGATAAGATGGATATCCCCGCCGCAGATTTCGACGTTCCGAAGTTTTACATATGTGCGACTGGAGTCCGGGAAGCGGCGTTCCATCACAGTGCGCTTTACGGCCACGAAATCCAGATCGACCTGTGGCCCGGTGGCCTGGCGCACGCGCCAATCGACGATTTCCGGCGTGAGCGTGGGGAGGTCGGCTGAGGCGAAGAGCACGTACTCGCGGTCTGAGCCGATTCGCCGGGCCCATTCCAGGCCGGCCAGCGAGTTCTGCAGCAACCCCCCGTGCTCCTCGAGGAAGGTGAGCGGTTTCGTCGCCCGCAGGCCGTCCTGTTCGGAAAGGCCGAGGATGGCGATGCGCTCTACGCTCTCCGCTCCGTCCAGCGCATCCAGCACCCACTGGACCATCGGCTTTCCGCCCACGTCGATCAAGGCTTTCGGACCGCCCCGGCTCAGCGTGTAGAGCGGATCGTCCTCGGGGGGCACTTTTCCTGCCGCGACGAACGCGTTCACACGGGGGAGCGGCGAGGATTTCATGATCGCAGCGACTCCGGAAGGTCGTCGCTGGACGGCTTCCAGCGAGCGGCGTCCAAGTCCACCCTCTCCGGCTGAAGGAACGGGGTCGCTTCGCCTTTCAGGAGCGCCAGCTGCGCGCGATGCGTTCCCGAGGGGCGGAAACTGGTACGGCCCTCTGCGTTCACGACCCTGTGCCATGGGAGGTCCTCCGGGCAGCGGGAGAGGGCGTAGCCCACCCAGCGGGCGCGAATCCGCCGGTAGGCCAAGGGGTCGATTCCCGGCGGGGCCGGAATCAATTCCGCGATGTCCCCGTAGGTCATGACCTTGCCAGGGGGAATGAGTCGGACGATCGCATAGACGGTTCTTTCGAACTGTGAACGATCCGCTGTCGATCGGGAATCGCCTGACATCACAAACCTCGTCCGGAAAGCGAGAAGATAGACTATTTCAGGCGCGTGAGCCGCGGTCGCAAGCCGGCGCGGTCGATCATATCCTGCAACTCGTCTCGGTTGAGCGGCCGGCCCTTTCCGGCCAAGGCCACGAGCGCGGCTTCCATCATGTTCGTACCAAACGAACGGCCGTCGATGATCGGCGTCGTGGTGAGCAGATAGGCGACCCCGGCGGAACGGAACAGTTCTACGTCATCGGGGGTCGTCGTGTTGGTGACGACGATCTTACCCGGAAGAGAGTCCGGCATGTGGCGCTTCACATAATGACAGTCTCCGGCGATCACATTCGCCCATCGATAGTAGCGTGTCCACTTCGGCGCGCGTTGGTCCTGCGCCGCTCCGGTGGGATAGAGCCAGGTGAACGGCAGCCGGGAGACGAACGGGACGACGAGGGCAGCCAGGCGGCGGATGGATCGCCTGGATCGCAGGGGAATGGGCAGGCCGAGTGCAAACATCAAATCGCCGAACACGCACTCGTAGCCGGCCTCGGCAAATGAGCTTGCCATCCCCCAGCGGTCTGCGCCGCTGGTGATCAGGGCGCGGCGTGGCGACACCGGCTCGGGGAGCGTTCGATCGAGTTCCAGGGCCACCCGAGCCTCGAGCGTGTTCTTGAGCCCGGATCCGTCGACAACCGGTGTTTCCTTGATATGGCGGATCATGGGTTGGACGGAGTGCAGCGGATACCAGCGGTGGTCGATCTGCAAGCCGAGATCGGCTCCGCCCACGCCGAAGGCGTTCACCCGCCCATCGAGCGCGCCAAACAGCTCAGCGGCGCGCTCGATGTCACCATCGGTCCCGATTCGCTCGACGGCAACGGTTTCGCCCATCAGCTCGAACTGGACGGACTTATCCCGCCTCGACGAGCCCAGGCTGATGCTGACGGCCCGCTTCATCTAGAGCTCCTTGACCGGTCGAACATGTGGCTCTGGCGACCTGTTCCAAAACGCGAGTGGGCTCGATCAACCCATTCACGTGCCCCAGTCGCGCGGGTAGAGGAAGTCGTGTCCCACCGAGCGCGGGCTGATCTTGGCGATCGGGGGCATGACGCGCTTGAAGTGGTTGCGGCGCACCATGGCGATCACTTCTTCCACGAACGTTTTGTCGAAACCGGCCTCAACGCAGGCCTCCGGCGTGTAGCGTTCGTCGACCCACAGATGCAGAAACCGATCGGCTTGCTCGTAGGTGAAACCGAGTTCGCCTTCGTCAGTCTGGCCGATCCACAGGTCCGCCGAGGGCGGTTTGGTAACGATTTCGTCGGGTACGCCCATGGCGCGAGCGAGCTGCCGGATCTGCGTCTTGTACAGGTCCCCGTTGGGGTTGATGGCGCAGGCCGAATCGCCGTACAGCGTTGTGTAGCCGAGCAAAATCTCGGTCTTGTTTCCGGTGCCGATGACCAACGCGTCGAACGCAGCCGATTGATCGTAGAGCACGATCATCCGCGCCCGTGCCATCACGTTCCCCATGCGCACCTGGTCCATCTCCGGAAATCGTTCGAACAGTGGCTCGACCAAGTCGGTGATCTCTACGTCCACCTGTTGAACGCCGAGCCGATCGATGACCGCTCCCGCGTGCTCCATCGAATCGGGGGAAGAGGTACGGTACGGCATGCGGACGGCCAGCACGTTCTCCGCCCCGAGGGCGGCCGCACTGAGATAGCAGGCCAGTGAAGAATCCACGCCCCCCGACAGGCCGACGACCGCGCGCTGGAAGCCGTGCCGGCCGAGCTCGTCCTGAATGAAGTCGGTCAGGATGGTCTGGGCCAAATCCGGGTTGATTTTCAAACGTTCGTCAATCCACTGCATCGGACTTCTCTCACCACGACAGAATCGGGCCGAGGGCTAACTGCGGCCGCTCGACATCATCTCGAGTCAAGGATACGCTGCATTTCGCGTTGGACAAGCTGGGTTCTCTCATCGCGCAGCAATGGAAGGCGGTTCCGAGTGCGGCGAATCTGGGCCAGGTCGATTTCCGCCAACGTCAGCGCTTCTTCATGATAGGGGCCCTGGGCGACGGCGTCACCTTCGGGATCGAACACCGTGGCTCGGCCTCCGAACTTCAATCCGTCCTCAAACCCGACGCGGTTGGTGTGGGCGATGTACGTCGTAAGCAGACTGGCGTAGGATCGATTGACCCGCTCAACCCACTCCACGGAGCTCAGAACGTCGGATTCGCCCAGACCGCGCGAGGGGGAGGCGGAGATGAAGAACAGCAACTCCGCGCCGTCCAGCCACAGCAAATAAGGCGGCGAAACATGCCAGAAGTCCTCGCAGATCAGGAGGCCGACTCTGCCAAAGCGCGTGTCGAAGGCCCGCACCCGGTCGCCCCAGGCGAAGAAACGGCTCTCCTGAAACAGGCCGTAGGTCGGCAGGTACACTTTTCGATGCACGTGGACGGCCTCACCCTGGGAGAGGTAGGCCGCCGAAATGTAGTATTGGCCCCGCTCGCCCGCCTCAGCGAAGCCGACGATGATGTCTATATCTCCACTGGCTTCGCAGAGCGGACCGAAGGTGGGATCTTCAGGCGTCGGACGACGGGCGACCTGCGAGACCAGATCTTTCAAGCTGTAGCCGGTGAGGGAGAGCTCAGGGAAGATGACCAGGTCCGCTCCCCGGTCTTTGGCGCGGGCGATGGTATCAAGGTGAACTTCGAGGTTGGCGGAAACGTCCCCGAGTCGAGTGTTCATTTGGACCAGGCCGAGGGTCAGCTTGCGCATAGGGCCCCCGTTAGCCGGCGCGGCGGCTTAGCAGCAGCCCGGCCACCCCGACCAGGACGACGACCACCGCTCCCAATCCGTCGCCGCGCAAGCCGGCGACCTGTGGCACGGGATCGGCCCGGACCAGGCTCAGCAGCAGCGCCACCGCGCCGTGGTAGATAAGGCCCGCGGCGAAAATCGTTCCCGGTCGCTTGGCCCTCCGTTGGAGCCAGAGAAGCCCCACCAGGCCGGCGAGAGAGGCTATGGCCCCGGCCGATTGGGTCGGCCAGCGTGGGAGGCTGATTCCCGCCAGGTCCCGCGTGGGCGGCACCCAGGTGGGCGGCTCGAGGCGCACACCATATGCGCAACCCTCGGGCAGACACCCCAGCCACCCCGCGAAGATCAGCAGCGTTGAGGGCAAGATCAGACGATCGGCCAGGTGCCAGAAATTCCCTTCCGTCAGAACGCAGTACAATCCCAGCCCTGCGATCGCGCCGGCGGCGGCCCCGAATCCGCTCAAGCCGCCCTGCCAGAACCATAGACTCTGGGCCGGGTGCGCGGCGTAGTAATCGAAGTGATATGACACGAAGACGGCGCGGCTGGCCACCAGCCCGCCGGCCAGAGAGGCGAGCCCGGCGTCGAGAGGTCCGGCTCGAGGTCCGTGCGCAGGGCGCATGAGGCCGAGCCAGGTCAGCGCGGCGAGTACTGCCAGTGCGAAGAGAATGACGAAGAGCGGCATTGGCGATCGGCACCATGGGTCCCGGTTATGATACCACCGGCAAGCGGGCGGGCCCTTGGAGGGGCCCACTCACGATGAAGTGAAGCGCCAGCGGCGCAGCGGTCTTGCGGGGATCATGAGCGATCACATCGACTCGGTGCGGATCAAGAAAGCGAGGGTCTGGGACTTGGTGATGTTGCAGCGGCTCTCGAAACGCTGCTTCGGCCGCGACGCCTGGTCCTGGGTGGACATGCTGGCCGCGCTGGTCACGCCCGGCGCGGTGCGTCTCAAGGCTCTGAGGGACGGGCGCCTCATCGGGTACGTGATCGCCGACCAGCGGGACAGGGGAGTGGGGTGGATTGCTTCGATCGCGGTGGCGCCGGGCGCCCGACGGAAAGGGATAGGATCTCTGCTGCTCAAGGCCGCTGAGGGTGAATTGAACACAACCCGAATCCGGTTGGCCCTGCGCCCTTCCAACCGGGCCGCGCTGAACCTCTATCAACGGCACGGCTATGAGACCGTAATCCACTGGCCCCGTTACTACAACGACGGCGAGGACGCGTTGGTCATGGAGAAACCATCGCACGGCGACCTTTAGCTGTCGGCTTGGGTTTGGTACAATCGACGCTCGCAAAGGGGCGTGAAGACCCTCTGCCCCGAAGCGCCTGAGGCGCTTGTATCATTTAGAAAGGGCTTGTGAAACCCATGAAAGTATTGTTGCTCAAAGATGTCTACAAGCTCGGCCGTGCCGGCGAGGTCAAGAACGTCGCAGACGGCTACGGCCGCAATTACCTTGTGCCGCAGGGGCTGGCCGTGCTGGCCACGGAGGGCGCCCTGCGCCAGGCCGAGAAGATCCGCGAGGTCGCTGAGGATGAGCGGCAACGACTGAATCAGGAGCTCAGTGAAGTCGCCGAGACGCTGGAGGATCTGACTCTTTCCTTTGCCATGAAGGCGGGCGAGACCGACAAACTGTACGGCTCGGTGACCACGATGATGATCGCCGACGCGATCAAAGACGAGACGGGCATCGAGGTCGACAAACGCGACGTGGACAGCGAGCCGATCAAAGCGCTCGGCGTGCACAGCGCGGCGGTCAGATTGACGATCGATTTGGTGCCCGAGATCACGATCCTGGTCCACCGGGAGGGCGAACCCCCTGCAACGGCTTTCGAGATCGCGGCGGAGGAAACGGCCGAGGAAATCACCGAGTCGTTCGCAGAGCTGAAAGAGGAGCTGGAAGAAGAAGCCGTCGCACCGGACGCGCAGCTTGAGGAAGGGGAGCCGGAGGAGCTCGAGCCCGAAGAGCTCGAAGAAGGGGCCTAGCGCGGCACCGCGGAGGTGAGGCCTCCGCCTTTCGATGGAAGACATCGGCCGTCTGCTGCGTGAAAGCCGTGAAAAGCTCGGCCTGACCCTCGAAGAGGTCGAGAGAACCACCCGCATCCGCAAACGACATCTCGAGGCACTGGAAAACGGCGAGATAGGTGAGCTTCCGTCGCCGGTCCAGGCGCGCGGCTTTTTACGCAATTACGCTGACTTCCTGGGCTTGGACGCCGAAGCGGTATTGCTGCAGTTCGCGGAGGACCTGCAGGCCGGCAGCCGGCGGCGGGCCAAAGGATCCGGCGAGCAAGCCCGAACTCGCAGCGAACCGGTGCGCGTGCGGTCCCGCCGATTTCCGTGGCTCACCAGCGATCTTTTCGTAGCCATGGCCATCGTCATCGCCGTGTTTGGCGTTTTGATTTGGGGTGGAAGTCGGGTGCTGGCGGCCATGCGCGAAGAGCGTGAAGTCGGCGGCCAACCCGCCGCGGTAACGCTTTCCACTCCCTCGCCGATACCGACCGGAACTCCAGTGCCCCAAGTGGAATCCTCCGATGGGGATCCGCCGCCGGCGGCCACGGTGCAGGAAACTGGGGAGGGCACCTTACCTCCCGATCTGCTCGGCGAAGATTTTCCGGAGGATGTGATCAGCCTCCGGATTCTGGTCGAGAAGCGTGCTTTTGTGGAAGTCACCGTGGACGGAGATGTACAGTTTTCGGGGCGGGTGGCTCCGGGGGAGATTCTTGAGTACCAGGGAGAGGAGCTGATCCGGCTGGTGACCGGCAACGCGCGCGGACTGCGAATTGTCCTCAACGGTGAGGATCAAGGAGTGCTGGGCGAGGTGGGCGAGATCACGACGAGGTTGTGGACATTGGAAGGCGAGATTACACCAACGCCGACCGTGACCACGCCCCCGACGGCCACGCCCACGCCAACTCGCACTCCGACGCCGAGCCTCACGAGTTCGCCCGCGCCGACTCCTTAGTCGATATCCTGATCCGGTTCATCCGGCGGCCGCTCGCGCCATTCACCTTCCACGACGGATTCCAGCTCCCGCTGATGTTCAGCGACGACGTCCGGCGGGCATAGCTCGACGAACAGGTAGGCGCCCAACCATAGTATCGCCGCGTCGTCCAGCGGTCCGGGGGCGAGATCGGGCACAAGCAGGTACACGAGCGATCCGATCGGCAGAAGCTTCGGCAGCGGGTGGACGCGACGGTCCTTCAGCAGCCGGAGGATCAAGCGTACGCGCATCCCGATCTGGTCGAACAGCCCACCGTTCGAGGGCACAATCGGATTGGACGGGTCGTCAGTCATGTTGGCTCCTTGGGTGCAGCCGGATTATACCGAGTCAAGTACGACGAATTTAACAAAAGAAGCCGGTGGAAATGGGGGGGTTGTGCTAGAATTGCGCCAGACGGAAGACGCCCTGTTGGCCCCGGCTGGCAGGGCTGAACAATGTCCCGGGTGTGATGGTTTCCCAAATTCATCCTGAGAAGGTAACGGTTCGAGATAAGCTCAATCGGCCCCTGCGCGATCTGCGCATCTCCGTGACGGATCGCTGTAATTTCCGCTGCGTTTACTGCATGCCGAAAGAAGTGTTCGGTCCCGGCTACCAGTTTCTGGGCCAGGACGAACTCCTGAGTTTCGATGAGATCGAGCGCTTGACCGGTCTGTTCGCCCAACGGGGGGTCAGGAAAGTTCGCGTGACGGGCGGCGAGCCGCTGCTGCGGGTGGGGATTGAAAGGCTGGTGGAGCGGCTGGCCGGGATCCGGGGGATCGAGGACCTGACCATGACGACGAACGGATCCTTGTTGGCCAGGAAAGCCCAAGATTTGGCCAGCGCGGGGTTGAACCGGATTACGGTCAGTATGGACGCGCTGCATGACGACGTGTTCGAGGCGATGAATGAGGTCGACTTTCCGGTCGCCCCGGTGCTGGAGGGAATTGAAGCGGCCGCACAGGCCGGGCTGCGACCCGTCAAGGTGAACATGGTGGTAAAGCGCGGCGTGAACGACCGTGAGATCCTGCCCATGGTGCGGCACTTCCGCGGGACGGGCCATATCCTGCGCCTGATCGAGTATATGGACGTGGGAACGACCAACGGTTGGCGCATGCAGGACGTCGTACCGGCGGCCGAAATGCGCGACCGGATCGACGCCGCGTATCCGATTGAACCCCTCAAGGACAGCTACTATGGGGAGGTCGCCAACCGCTACCGCTTCCGCGATGGAGGAGGGGAGATCGGCATCATCGCCTCGGTCACCCAGCCGTTCTGCGGCGACTGCACGCGGCTGAGACTATCGGCGGATGGCCGGGCCTACACTTGCCTTTTCGCGGTGGAGGGCCACGATTTGCGCTCACCCCTGCGGAATGGCGCGAACGACGATGAACTCATGTCACGAATCCATCAGCTTTGGCAGCGACGGACGGACCGTTACTCGGAGGAACGCTCAGAGGAGACCATCGATCAGCCCAAGGTAGAGATGCACTTCATCGGCGGCTGATCCCACCCCGGAATTTCCATGGCACCGACCGATAAGCCGTCTGAATCGACTGTTTCACAGTGGGCCATCACCGACGGGCGTCCTGTGGAGGCGGTGATTTTCGATTTGGATGGGACCCTGCGGCACAGCGAGCCGCGGAGTATGGATCTGTTCCACGACCTGGCGCAGCGACATGGGCTGAGCTTGGACGAACAGATCCGGCGAATGGCGGTACGTTGGAACCACGCTTACTGGGCGGATTCCGAAGAGCGGGAGGCCGACGCTGAGGCCGCTGAGGACCGGGAAGCGTTTTGGTTGAACTACGCCCGGCGCCACTTGATTGCCTTGGGAGCGCGGCGCGCTCAGGCCGAAAAGTTGGCGCCGAAACTGCATCGCCTCATGGTCGAAAATTACGACCCGGTCGATGTTGTGCCGCAGGATGTGGTCCCGACGCTCAAAGCGCTCAGCGCGCAGGGCTACCGGCTGGCGCTGGTTTCGAATCGCAGCGATCCACTGGAGGAGACGGTGACCGAGCTGTCATTGGACGGCCGCTTCGAGCTCACGCTGGCAGCGGGAGAGGTCGGCTGGTGGAAACCGGATCCCCGGCTGCTGCAGCACGCGGCCGAGGAGATCGGTGTGGAGCCTGGCTGCGCGGTCTACGTCGGCGACAACCCGTACGCCGATGTGCGCGGGGCGCGCAACGCCGGCATGCATCCAGTGCTGGTCGATCCTGAGCGCTTGTTCCCCGAAATCCAGTGTCATAAGATCGAAACCATCGGTGAGCTGCCGACGCTTCTGGGGATCTGACGCCGACCATAACCTGTGTCGGCTGACGGCCGAACACTGCGGAGATCGTTGGGCGTGTCCCGGCTGCACTCCTTCGTCGGACGCCGTCGCATGGGCAGCGGCGCGCTGCAGGCGGGCCGGACGTTTTCCGCAGGCGAGGCGGAAGAGCTTCCGTCAGGGGATCGTAGGCTGTTCGTTATTGACGGATGCAGGGCCCGAGCCTATACTTAATCAACGCTCAAACGGGAGGCCAATCTGACGTGAGGGTTCCCAGCATTCAAACTGAGGTTCGCCGAACCAAGGCACCGGGCTGAATTCGCCCGCGTGCCTTTTTGTTTCGGCGCTGAAAGGAGAGCGAATGGACTACGGGATGATCGGGAAGATCGAGAAGGCAAAGCGCTACGCCGAGGAGCGGGACCGAATTCGATTTGAGTCTTTCCGGGCCAAATTCGACGGTGAGAACAACCCTCACACCGTTGAATTTGCGGACGGCGAATGGTCCTGCGATTGCGATTTCTTCCTCACGCGAGGTGTGTGCAGTCACACCATGGCGCTTGAACGCGTGCTCGAATCCATGATCCCGGTTCCGGCGGAGACCGCTTAGGCGAAGGTGGAAAACATCTGATGTAACCCTCTCCGCTCTTGATCGGGCCACCGTAGTGAGCGCCGCCCCTTGAGGCGGCGCTCGATGTTCGTTGGTCAGCAATTGCGGTTGCAACAGTTCAGCGTGGTAGAATGTCCGGCGCGGCGGGGTGAGGAGAGCCCCGCTTTCTTGCTGTATGGAGGTTCTTTGAAGCGCTGGCAGTTTTGGCTCGGCATCTTGATCAGCGCCGCGTTTCTCTGGCTCGCGCTGCGAGGATTGCAGCTTGACGAGGTGTGGGAGGCGCTGCAGGGGGCCAACTACATCTGGCTGATCCCCGGCGTGGGGGCCTACATGTTGGCCGTCGTGGCCCGTGCCTGGCGCTGGCACTACCTGCTGAGGCCGCTCAAAAGCGTGCCCACCCGCTCGATGTTTCCGATCGTCGCCATTGGTTATATGGGCAACAATGTCTACCCGGCCCGCGCCGGCGAGCTTCTGCGCGCGTACGTCCTGCGCAGGCGTGAAAGCGTCCCCGTCTCGGCCTCGCTGGCGACGATCATCGTCGAGCGCGCGTTCGACGGCATGGTGATGCTGGGCTTCGTGTTCCTCAACCTGCCGGAGCTGGCCGAAGTCACCGCCGACTCGCGCTTCGCCGGCAGCATTCAGACGTTGGCCCTGTGGGGCGTGGGCGCCTTTTCGACGTTCGTCGTGTTGTTCTTGCTGATGGCGGTGTTCCCCGAGCCCACGCTTCGAATCACCGCCTGGTTGCTGGAGCGGCTGACCCCGGCCAGCATTCGCGAACGGGCTCTGCCCCTGGCCGAGCGTTTCGTCGGCGGCCTAGAATCACTGCGCTCTCCGGCCGATGTGGGGATGGTGCTGGTCACCTCTATCGTCATTTGGCTGCTGGAGACCGGGAAATATTGGTTCGTCATGCACGCCTTCCCCTTCACGGTCAGTTTCTTCGCGCTGATGCTGATGAACGGCGTGGTCAACCTGGCCACGACGATCCCCTCCGCACCCGGTTATGTGGGCACGTTCGACGCGCCGGGCATCGCCGTTCTCGAAGCGTACGGGGTTCCAGGTGGCCTCGCCGCTGGCTACACGCTCGTGCTGCACGCTGCGCTGTGGCTGCCCATCACGCTGCTGGGCGCCTACTTCATGGCCCGCGAGAGCTTGAGCTGGAGGCGGGTGCAGGCTGAGATGGCTCAGGAGAGCGTCACCACGTGAAGGTGGTCGTGGTGGGCGCGGGAGTGGGGGGTCTGGCCGCCGCTTACGACCTGGCGGGGGCGGGGCACGAAGTGGTGATCTGCGAAGCGTCCGACCACGTCGGTGGATTGGCCTCGGGCTTCAAGCTGCCCCGTTGGGACTGGTCGCTGGAGCGATACTATCATCACTGGTTCGCCTCCGACGACCACATACTCGGCTTGATCGAAGAGCTCGGCTGGAGCGACCGGCTTCTCCTCCCGCGACCGGTGACCGCCGTCTACCACAATGGTGATTTCTACGCCCTGGATTCGCCCCTCAACGTCCTCCGCTTTCCGGGCTTCAACCCGCTGGATGTGGTCCGCTTCGGTCTGGTGACGGCGTTCCTCAAGTTCACGCCCTGGTGGAGACCGCTGGAGAGCCACACTGCCGACGCATGGATGCGGCGGTATTACGGAGAGAAGATCTACCGCACGCTGTGGAAGCCGTTGCTGGAAGGGAAGTTTGGCCCCTACTATGGTGAGGTCACAATGGCCTGGTTCTGGGCCCGGGTCAAGGCCCGGACGACCCGCTTGGGCACGTTCGAGGGCGGATTCCAGGCGTTCGTCGAGGAGTTCGCCGAGGTGGTCAAGACGCGAGGCGCCCAGCTGCGGTTGCGCTCGCCTGTGGAGTCGATCCGGTCACGTGACGACGACCGCCTGGAGGTGCAATACGACTCGGGGACGATCGAGGCCGATCACGTGCTCGTCACAACCTCGCCAGCGCTGCTGGCCAAAATGGCGCCGGAGCTCCCCGCCAGTTATCTGGACAAGCTGCTGTCGCTCAAGTCGATGGGCGCCGTGGTCCTGACTCTCGCGCTGCGCGAGCGCCTCTCCAAGAAGGGGATCTACTGGCACAACCTGCCCAAGGAGGCCGGCTTCCCCTTTTTGGCGCTGGTTGAACACACGAATTTCCTGTCTCCCGCGTGCTTTGGCGGCGACCATATCGTTTACTGCGGCGACTACTTGGTTCCTGAGCATGAGTACTTTCGGATGTCGCAGGAAGAGCTGCTCGATCGCTTCCTGCCCGCGCTCTCCCGCTTCAATCCGGAGTTCGACCGCAGTTGGGTGAAGGATGTCTGGCTTCATCGAACGCCGTACGCCCAGCCGGTCCCTCCAGTCAACCATTCGGAGAACATCCCCGCGCTGAACACGCCGATTCCCGGCTTGTGGCTGGCGAGCATGAGCCAGGTGTATCCATGGGACCGTGGGACGAACTTCGCGGTCGAAATCGGGCGGGAGGCCGCGCAGCGGATCCTGGAGGCTCAGGTCTGACGGTCGTGAGTTGGTCTAAGATCGTGGGGGGTGTTATTATTCTCTCTGCGGGCGCGAGCGCGTCCTGCATGGGGAAAAAAGTTTGAGGTCATCGGAGGAGATGCTATGGCGTGTGTGCACAATCTGATCAAAAACTACCGGCCCGAGCTCGAGCTGGAGGAGCCATTGACCGCGGAGGAGCTCGTGGAGCACGTCGCCGAGGAGACCGAGCTCGATTCGGAGACGGTGCGCAAGGTGTTTGAAGCCCTGCCGGATGCGCTGCACCATTACCTGCTGAGCGCCCGGCCGGTGGAGCTGCCGGGGGTGGGCCGGATCAAGCCGGCTATGGATCTGAATGGCAAGATCCGTGGTGAGCTGGAGACTCACGAGGCGCTGGTCGAGCGTCTGAGTGAACCTGACGCCTATAGTGCCGGTATTAACCGACGAGAGAACATCGGTGCCGATCTCAGCCGACTGGCGCAGATGTGGAATTCAAGTCACCCCGACGACCCGGTGAGGGATGTGGACGCATACGCCGTCGTGGGTGCGTAGCGCCGGCGAGTCGGCGGACGTTCCGGGGATCAAGGGGAGGTTGATTGAGGGGCCTCCCCTTGTTTATTGGGGGTGGCCCACAGATCCCCTCGTGAGTTATCGATGGGAGGGTCTCGAAACATTATGCGAGATCCGCGCGTAGAGCGATTGGCTCAACTCCTGGTCGATTACAGCGTGGCGGTCCAGCCCGGCGACCGAGTCTTGATCGAATCTGGGACGGCCGCCGAGCCGCTGGTGCGGGCGCTGTTCGAGCGCATCCTGCAGGCGGGTGGGTACCCGTACCTTATGCTGGGTTTCGGCGGATTGGACACGATGACCGGATTGGACGCGGCGTTCCTAACGCACGCCTCTGAGGATCAACTCGCTCATCCTCCGACATTCATGCGGCTCGCCTACGAGGAGTTTGAAGGGCGGGTGCGAATTCACTCTTCGGACAATGTCAACCGCATGGCCAACGTTCCCCCTGAAGCGGTGAGCCGGCGCCGTGGAGCGCTGCGCTCGCTGTTGGAGACGCAGATGGAGCGCGGTCAGTCGGGCGAGTTCCGCTGGGTGACCACGCTCTATCCTACGCGCGCCTACGCTCAGGCGGCGGAGATGAGCCTGGAAGAATTCGAGGATTTTGTCTTCCATGCTTGTCATGTAGCGCAGGGCGATGATCCCGTCGTCCAATGGAACGCCATCGAGCGAAGGCAGGCGGCGCTGATCGAGGCCGTCCAGGGCCATGAGACCATTCATCTACGCGGACCCAACTGTGATCTTCAGCTCGCTGTGGCGGGGCGCACGTTCAAGAACGCGTGTGGGCGCAACAACATGCCGGACGGCGAGATCTATACGGGTCCCGTCGAAGATTCGGCCCAAGGATGGGTCCGTTTCACTTACCCGGCAATCTATCAGGGCCGGACGGTCACGGGCGCTCGATTGAAGTTCGAGGACGGCCGCGTCGTGGAGGCCAGCGCGGACCGAGGGGAGGACTTCCTGAATTCCACCTTGGATACCGATTCGGGATCCCGCTACCTCGGCGAGTTCGCCATCGGCACCAATCAAAATGTCAATCGATTCACCGGAAACATCCTGTTCGATGAGAAGATCGGGGGCAGCTTCCACCTCGCCCTCGGTGCCGGATATCCGGAAACCGGGTCGGTCAACAAAAGCGCGGTTCATTGGGACCTGATCTGCGACCTTGAATCGCAGTCGGAGATCCACGTGGACGGCGAACTCCTTTACAAAGACGGCGAATTCCTGGCGTAAGCAAGGGGGATGCCAGATCACGAAAGCGGCGCGCCACATCAGGTGGCGCGCCTTGTCTCGCGGCCTATAATTCCACGAAAACTGAATGGAGATGGGGATGGTTTCCGTCAAGAGTACGCCTTGCCTGCTCGGTCCGGGCCCCTCGGATGGTGCCCGGTAGCTCGAAGGTGGATGCCGCCGTCGAAGGCCAGGGGCCGAAGCGGAGGCGCCAGACGCCGGTGACCGTTCCCAAGAGCCTGAAACGGGCTTGGTGGACCAGCAGCTTGCTAGGTGGGGTGGGCCTCGGGCTGGGCTGGGCGCTGATCGCACGAGCTGTCGTTCCGCCGGCGGGTTGGACTTGGTTTCTGCTGAGCGCCGCGGTCTGGCTCTACCTCTCGACGTTCACTCTCCGCAGATTGGAGCGCAACCGCCGGGAGGGCGAGGCTCGTATCCTCGGCGAATGGGGGCCGGGCACATGGCTCTCTCTCCTGCGCGCCCTGTTTATCAGCGCGCTGGCAGGGTTCCTGCTCCAGGGTCGACCTCCGGGATGGCTGGCCTGGCTGCCCATGGCCCTTTACACGGTCAGCGATGTGGCCGATTATTTCGACGGCTATTTTGCCCGCCGCAGCGGCCGTGTTACGCGGCTGGGGATTGATCTTGACCTCGAGCTCGACGCCCTCGGCCTGTTGGTGGCGGTGTTGCTGGCGGTTCGCTATGGGACTCTCTCGCCCGTTTTCCTGCCCGTCGGCTTCGCCCGCTACGCGTTTGCTCTGCTGATCGTCCTCCGCCGGCGGCTCGGTCGCCCGGTTTTCGAATTGCCGACGAGCGGGCTGCGGCGGCCCATCGCCGGCCTGACAATGGGGTTTGTCAGCGCTACACTGTGGCCGATCGTCGATAGTCCTGAGGCGAATTTAGCCGCGGTGGTGTTCCTGCTGCCATTCGGCTTGAGCTTTCTTCGGGACGGGCTCGTCGTGGCGGGGGCCGTCGATCCACACAGTGCAACCTATCGGAGTGTGCGAGAAACACTGCGCGCGGGCCTGTTTGATGTTCTTCCGCTCCTGCTGCGCCCGGTCTTGGCGGCCGCCGTCGTATTGGAGATTCAGCGTCTGATCGGGCATCAGGACGTTGCGGTTCAGGGGCTCATGTCTTGGGGTCTCAACCATCCTGAGACCGTCCTCATGGCGTTCGCGCTGCTGGAGGCGATAGGAGCATTGGCCCTGCTCTTGGGTTGGGCCGGACGCCTGGCGGCGTTCGCGCTCGTGTTCCCGATCGGGCTGACCATCACCGCGTCTGCGCTGGATCCGCTGAGGGGCGTGCTGTTGGCGGTGAATTTGATCTTGCTCCTGACCGGAACCGGCCGGCTGTCCCTGTGGCACCCCGAAGCCGAATGGTTCGGGCGTCCGGCCGGTCAGAAACGCGCCCCAAATTGATCCCCCGTGCTCAAGGGACCGATCTAGGATTCGTCCTGGGGCAACGAGCTCCCCGATCTCTCTGGCGTGGGGCCAAGCAGAACCCAAATCAAACGGACGACGAGCCAGGAGACCAACATATAGACAAACATGCCGATGAACGCCGGAAGGTCGAGGACCATGTCTCCGCTCGAAGGAGTGGCCGTCAGATTCAGGAACGGCCACAGCAGCCGATCAGTCAGGCCGTAGACAAAGCTCGCAAAGGCGTTGTTAGGATTTGCGGCGATGAGCTTGAGCAGGACGCGCAGGCCGATCAGGGCTTCAATCGCGGCGAACGCCAGATAGATCAGGCGAGTCCATCGAAGCAAGATGTCATGGGTCCTCATCTTTCAGTCGCCTCCTTCAGCCGGAAGGTTGGGGCGCGGAATTTGCGTCGGTTCGCGTTTGGCCAGTTTGTTTCACGATCGGGACTTCAGATGCGAATCTAGCAGCGCGGTCAGATTCGACGGCTGCCGATCAAGCGACAGATGGGTAAGCAGCACCTCTTTGTCCGCATATATCGAGCTGATGAGTGAGTAGGGCCAGGTTGCCCTCAGCGAGCTGCCTCCGTCGCTGCTCGAGCCAGGCGCGGAAGGCATCCCGGTCCAGACCGGGATGCCCCGCTAGCGCGTTCTCGACGGTATCCAGCATGAATTGCAGGGTTGTCAGCTCGTCCCGTGAATAGGCGCCGGCAGTCGGGAAAATGACCCAATCCGATGCGCCGGCTGCCGCCACTCGGCAACCTTTTTGGAGCAGCAGCGAGAGCAGCCGCCGGCCGGTTCGGCTGTGGCCCGAAGGATGACCTGAAGCGGTCGTCCTGCGGTCCATGGTCTTGTGGTACAAGCCTTCAATCCTGCGGTCCAGGTCGGGATTCAGCGTCGGCAGAAAGCGGGTCACGCCGTCGAAGTTGATCGTGAACCAGAACCAGCCCTGCGGTGGGATCAAACGCAGCAGACTTGGCAGCGTCGATTCCAGATCCACAAGGTCCAACAGCGCGTGGGCCAGGACCAGGTCCCAGTCAGACGATAGTGGCCTGAGCCCATCTTCAGTGACATCTCCATGGACCCAGCGAACCTGCAGACCCCCGTTGATATCGAGCTCGAGTCCGTTGTCGAGCGGGTGGGTCGGAACACTCTGTTCGGCGGCCCACGCGTGGAGCCGCCGATCGGCCTGGCGGAGCAGGTCGCCGTCCCGGTCCACCGCAGCGTACCGTCCGCCCCTCAGGACGCCCGCCTCGAGCAAGCGTTCGATCATCGTTCCGATCCCCGCGCCGACCTCGACGATCCGGAGGGGGCGGGCGGGAAGTCGGTTCCAAAGCGACGTCCAAACGTGTCGATTCAAGGCCCGGTCGTCGATCGATCGCTTGGCCGCCAGATACTCCGGGTAATCGATTCGGGCGTTCACGCCGATCGCCTTCTCTACTGCCGCCTCAGACGGTAGGGATGCGTGAGGCGGCGTGGCCTCAGTGAGTTCGCTCCTCCATGGTTTCCGGCCCGGCCCGCATGTACTGCCACAAAGCCACGACAAGGATGACTTCATCCAATTTGGTGCCGTAGCCCACCAGATCGCGTGACCCCACCACAACCCAGGCCAGGATGGTGACAACCGTGTAGCCGATGAAGGCGTAGTAGAAGAGCTGCCGCCGCTCGGCGACGATCCCTGGATTCCAGAGGAACAAGACCAGCAGGCCCAGATAGCCCAGCCCGTTGAGGGTGAACATTAAATCTGGACTGCCGGTGTCGCGTATGGATGGGATGTTCAGGGCGATGAGATGTACCGCGGCGGTAGTCAGCGTGGTGATCACGATCACGGCGCGAAGTGTTGTTCTGCTCATGGTCCTCTCCTCCACAAGGAGCGTATCCAATCAGTTTTGTGATGGTCTGACTGTCGAGCGGGTAAGTCGGCCGGTGCCTCCTTCCTTTCCCAGGCCCGTATGGGCTCGGGCTTCCCATCGGGTGAATGTGCCAGGCGTGTGATCGACGACCAACGGCGCTTCGCACTCGACGGTGGAAACACGGGTCTGCCGGCCCCTCATGCCGGGGTCGATTGCGGTTCCTGGCGCATATGCAGCCACAGGGCGACGATCAGGACGAGTTCATCGAGTTTGGTCAAATAGCCGAGCGGATCTACCTCCGTTCCACCGAAGCCTGTCCCGCCCAGGATAAAGAACGCGACGATCGTGATCCCGGCAAAGGACATGAAGAGGTAATGGAAAAGGTCCCACTGCTCGGCCACGAAGCGCTGTTGAGTGAAGAACAGGGCCAGCAACCCAAGATAGCCGAGGCCGTTGAGTGTGAAGAGAATGTCCGGGCTGCCGGTTTCGCGCACGAAGGGGATGTTGAGGACGACGAGATGCACCCCGGCTGCGAACAAGCCGGTGACAAGGATTACGCCGCGGAGTGTCGAGCGGTTCATAAAGTCCTCCTAGGATTGTTCGCTTCTTGTGTCTCTGCTGTTCCAATTGGATCCTCGGAGCGGCCGCGGTGCCTCTGCATCAAGCTCCCCAAAAATTCCATGACCGTCTCTCCCGTGTCCTCCCAGGTGGGATGAGAAAGGTAGCGGGCCCGGGCGGCTTCGGCAAGTGGGACGAGCCGCTGGGACCGTTGAAGCAGGGGCCGCAAAATCCGCGCCAGGGTCTCGGGGGACTCGGGCGGCACAAGATAGCCATTGCGTCCGTCTTCGACGAGCTCTTGGGCCCCGCCTCTGGCCGAGGCCACGACCGGGAGGCCGAATCCCATCGCTTCCAAGTACACCATCCCGAACCCCTCAAGCTGCGAAGGCACCACGAGCAGATGGGCCTTGCGATAGCGCTGCCGCAGGGCCGCACGGGGCAGCTGCCCGTGAAACCGCACGCGCTCCTTATCTCCGCCCCGTAGAGACAGCCGCCTCATTTTGCGGGCGTATTCAGGATCCAGATCCTCCCGCCCAACCACGTGCAGTCGCCAATTCTCGTCCCCTAAGTGCAGCAAGGCATGCAAAAGCGTGTGCAGGCCCTTGCGCGGGGTCAGTCCACCGACGAACAGCAGTTGGACCGGGTGTCCGGCATCCGGCGTGAGCTGGGCCTCGGACTCCGGGATGTTCTCACCGCGCCCCGGGTACGCGACCACGCCGGGAGCGGACGGCCCGATGAGGGCTCGGACGCTGTCTCGGGTGTGACGGGAGTTGAAGATGAAGCCGTCCAGGGTCCGCAGATAGGCGCTTTCCATCCACCGGTACAAAGCAGCCAAAGGGGAAGGGTGATCTTCCAGGCTGCGCAGATGATGCACGATGGCCACCCTGGGCGGGCGGTCCGGCGGCAGCGCCCAACGATTGAGCCCCACCAAAGCCGGGTGACACAATTCATCCTGCAGCACGATGTCGGCCTCCAGCGCACGAAATCGATTGTGCCAATACCGGTCGAAATTTTGGGCAAGCTGCAAACCGTATCGTCGCCATGGGAGACTGACGACCTGCAGCGTCCATCCGGCGTTTTGCAGTTCTTGCATGAGGCATCTGTCGTAAATGAATCCGCCCGTGGTCTCCGACAGATCGCCGCACAGGACCAGAGCGAGGCGGTTCAAAGTTCCAGTGTAAAAGAAGCCCAGGCCTGATCGTCTTCCCAGAGTCGGACTTCGATCCAATCTACTTGAGGTTCGTCGATCTGGCCGGCCAACCCGCGGGCGAAAACTGTGGCGAACCACTCCAGGCTCGGGTTGCGGTCGGCGAAGGGCTGGAGTTCGTTGAGGGTTTGGTCGCGGTACCTCTCGATTTCCTGATCGAGGCGCCGCTCCACGTCGACCAGATCCAGCAGGTACTCATGCTCGTTCAGCTGGGCCGAGCCAAAACGGGCTTCGATCCGGTAGTGGTGGCTGTGCAGTTCATTTTCGGGCCCCCAATCGCCTCCCACGAGGTAGTGCTGGGCGACGAATTCCCGCCGTAAACATAGCTGGTACATGCCGCCGTGACCTCCCGTGTTCTGGCTCACCGCGCTTGACCATACGTGATCACGATTTGCACCGTGTCCTCCGGCCGGTCCAACAAGTCGTAGGCTTCTTCCGCCCTTTCAATCGGCAGCTCGTGGGTGATCAAGCGGGAAGGCCGGAGTCGGCGGGCAGCCAAGACTGCGGTCCGGAGGCGGCGGGATGCGGACCAGCGCCCGCGGTGTTTGGGATCTAGTCTTGAGACTTGACTGCTGATGACCTTAAGTCCGGAGCGATGGAAACGCTGACCGAGCCGGAGGTGGACGGGATCCTCACCGTACCACGCGCCGACCACGACCCGCCCACTGTATCCAGTGGTCGCCAGAGCCAGGTCCAACGCGGCCGGTGCACCGGAAATCTCGAAGCTCAGATCCGCATCTGCCGGTTCGGGACTGGCGAGCAGCTCGCGGAGCTCCTCGCCCGCTTCCTTACGGCCCGGGTCGAGGCACTCGTCCGCGCCCCATTCCAGTGAGGCCCGGCGGCGGTTCGCTGCGGGATCCAGCGTGATGAGCCTCGCCAGCGGCAATTCTGCCAGAAGCGCGGTCGTCAGCAGGCCGACCACACCCTGCCCGTGGACGACGACCTTTTCGCCCACGAGGGGCGCGCCGTCCAGCATGAAGTTGACCGCCGTTTCCAGGTTAGCCATGAACACGGCGTCCTGCGGGGGCAGATCGTCCGGCAACGGAACGACGTCGTTGGGGTGGCAGATGAAGTGGCTCTCATGGGGACGAAATGCGAAAACACGGCGGCCGAGCCATGCCTGATCGGTGTGGGGCCCGGCCGCCTTGACCACGCCGACTGCACTGTAACCGTACTTGAGCGGATACTCCAAACGTCCGTTTAACGCCGGCAAGCTGAAATCGACTTCGCTTCCCTCGGGGACCTGACCTTTGAAGAACAGCCGCTCCGTGCCGGCGCTCACCGCGGTGAGTTGGGTTCGGACAAGGATCTCGCCATGGCCCGGTTCAGGAACGGGGCCCTCGCGCACCTCGACCTGACCCGGCTCGCGTATCCACAGCGCCCGGTGTATCATCGTTGGTCCACGCTCGGCCGAGCCCAGAGGACCATATCGTCGCCGGCGGGCGCCCACCGGGGTTTTGTCAGTTCCGGGAAGCCTCTCGATTCGGGCCCAGCATCGTACGGCCGAACGCCGTTCATCATGCGCGGAGCGAGTGTGATGACGACCAAATCGACGAGGTCGGACTGGAGGAAGCTGTGGATGATCCTCGCGCCTCCCTCCACCATCAACCGATCAACGCCGCGCTCGCGCAGCGCGCGGGCCAGTGCCGCCAGATCCAGTCTCTCAACATTGTTCTGAGGAATGTGCATGATCTCGACGCCCAGGGACTGCAGTTGGCTCTTGCGTTCCGGGTCGACGTCGGGGGCGCAGGCGATCCATGGCTTGAGGTCGCCAGTCACCAGCGTGCAATCCGGCGGCGTGCGAAGCCTGGAGTCGACGATAATGGCTTGTGGGTCCGAACCCTCCGAGCCGCGGGCCGTGAGTTGGGGGTCGTCCGCCAGGACGGTTCCAATGCCGACGAGAATCCCGTCATGCAGTGTACGAAGCTTATGTGTCATGGTCAATGAAGCGTCGCCGCTTAGGGTCGTCTTGACGCCCGGCTTGACAGAGATGCTGCCGTCGAGAGCCTGCGCGAACGTCAAGGTGAGGTGAGGCCGATCTGAATGCGGGAGCGCCTCGCTCAAGTGTGAGTAAAGCGCGCTAAGTGCGTCGTCCATTCGAAGGGCGCCGCGACTGCGCGTGTCCATCCCCATCCGGAGTCAGGTCGAGCAGATGATTCAAGCGGACCGACTTGGCCCGCAGGTAGGAAGCGTTCTCGTCGGTGACCGGGGCCTCGAGTGGCACTCGGGCAGCAACGTGGATGCCGGCCTGATTCAGTTGGTCAATCTTATCCGGATTGTTGGTCAGCAGCCGCACGCTGAAGACATGCAAATCGCGGAGGATCGCAGCCGCGGTACTGTAGTCGCGCGCATCCGGCGCGTGGCCGAGCATCAGGTTGGCATCCACTGTATCGTAGCCTTCGTCCTGCAGGTTGTAGGCGCGAAGCTTATCCAGTAAGCCGATGCCTCGGCCTTCTTGGCGCATATAGAGTACGACCCCCCGGCCCTCCTCCGCGATCTCGGCCAGTGAGCGCTTCAGCTGGACTCCACAGTCGCAGCGGGTTGAGCCCATCACGTCGCCCGTGAAGCACTCCGAGTGAATTCGCACGAGAACGGGATCCTCGGCGGTGAGGTCTCCCATCAGCATGGCCAGGTGCTGTTTATCGTCGCTGTCACTCTCGTAGAGACAAAGTCTGAATTCGCCCCTGCTGGTGGGGATGCGGGCCGAGGAGCGTATGCGGACTGCGGGGTCGGTCATGGCAGGTTCTGTCCTTGCGGTGTCGGGCGCACATTGCCGTCTCTCAAACGGCCGACCACGGTTTGTGCGCACATGAACTGCTGGATTGCCCTGGCGGGGACGTAGGCGTGGCCCTCCTCGTTATTTCTTACGGGCGAAAAGCGCATATTGGATTGAACCCATTCTACCGGATGTCCATGAGATGCGAATCCGCGGGAAGGGATGAACGCGATAACATTAGGCCGTTGCAGGTCGTGAAGTGAGCTCGGGAGCCCTACAGTTGCGCGAACCCAAGCAAGTTGCCCACAGCCAGGCAGTGCGCGATTATCGGCGCGCACGTCAGAAAGCGGCCTTGCAGATCATATTCGATCGGCTCCGCGGACGGCCCACAGAGCTGCTTTCTTATGAGCAGGTTCAAGACAAGCTGCGGGCTCGTCCATCGTCGTCGAAGAAGCTGCGCGAAATCCCCCTGAATTCCATTGTTGGCAGCGTAGGCCGTTACGGCGATTTCACCCGCTCGTTCCTGCCCCGCGATGCGAGCGATGAGCAGCGATGGGCGCGTGTCAAAGCTATGGCTGAGGACCTGCAGGGGCTGCCTCCGATCGACGTGTACAAGATCGGCGAAGCCTATTTCGTGAGCGACGGTCACCACCGCGTTTCCGTCGCCCGAGAGTTCGGAGCGGCGACGATTGAAGCCTATGTGACGGAGGTCAGCGCCCGGGTGGCCGTCACAGCCGAGGACGAAGCCCGCGATGTCATTCTCAAGGGGGAGTACACACACTTCCTGCAGCGGACCGAGCTGGACAAGCTGCGGCCGGAGGCCGAGATCCGGCTCACAGAGCCCGGAAAGTATGAAGCGCTGCTGGAGCACATCGACGTGCACCGGTACTTCATGGGCATCGAGCGGTCTCAGGAGGTCCCCTACGGGCAAGCAGTCGTTCACTGGTACGACAGCGTCTATCTGCCGGTCGTCCATTCGATCCGCCAACAAGGCATCTTAAGGGATTTCCCAGGACGCACCGAGGCGGATTTGTATCTGTGGGTCATGGAACATCGTGAACAACTGCGCGAGAGTTTGGGTTGGGAGGTGACCGCCGACCAGGCTGCCGAGAGCCTGGCATTCCGCCATGGCCGAACGTCGAGCCGTGTGGTCGGCCGTGTGGGTGAGCGCATCCGAGAGGCGATCGTCCCCGAGGAGCTGGACGGCGGGCCACCCGCCGGCGACTGGCGACGGCAGGTCGTATCTCGGCGCACCGACGATCGGCTGTTCAGGGACATCCTGGTTCCGGTCAGTGGGGACGACGCGGGCTGGCAGGCGGTGGAGCAGGCCATAACCATCGCCCGGCGAGAGGGTGGCCGGATGCTCGGATTGCACGTGCTGGTCGGCGATGCCGAGGAGGAGCTGCAGCGCAGCAGACGGATGCGCGAGAGATTCCAATCCCGGTGTGAAGAGAGCGAAATCCCCGGCCAAATGATCGCTGAGTTCGGTGAGATTTCAGTGGTGATCGCCGAGCGGGCGCGCTGGACGGACCTGGTGGTCCTGAGCTTGCAGCACCCGCCGGGCGAAAGTCCCTCCGCCAGGCTGAGTTCGGGCCTTAGCAAACTCATCCGCCGCTGCCCGCGGCCGCTCCTTATCGTCCCCAATGAGGCGACCGAGCTGGCCCACCCACTGCTCGCCTACGACGGCAGTCCAAAGGCCCGGGAAGCGCTTTTCGTGGCGGCGTACGCGGCCTCGGCCTGGGGCCTGCCGCTCACCGTTCTCAGCGTGCAGGAGGACGATGGGGGTGGCGAGGCAGCGCTGCGCGAAGCACAAGGATATCTCGACGAACGAGGTGTGGAAGCCGAGTTCGTGCTGGGCGAAGGCGAGCTCGTAAGAGCTCTCCTGGAATTGGCGGAAGCGAAGGCGTGCGATCTGCTTCTCTTGGGGGGCTATGGAGCCAATCCGGTGTTGGAAGCGGTTTTGGGGAGCAGCGTCGACCAGGTGCTGCGCCGCTCAACGCTGCCGCTGCTGATCTGCCGTTGACCCGCGATGGAGTAGAATGAACCGCTCAGGTCCCTGCTCATCGTACGGGGCATCGTAGGCGGCCATAGCAGAAGAGAGGTCAGAGAACAGGCGTGAGTCTACTCGAGGTCCAAGAACTTTCCCGCAGCTACGATGGCGTTCAGGCGGTTAAGGGGGTCAGCTTCTCCGTGGAGGAGGGTGAAATTTTCGGCTTCCTGGGGCCAAACGGGGCAGGGAAGACCACCACGATGCACATGCTCTCCACCCTGCTGCGTCCGTCGAGCGGTGGAGGGACGGTGGCGGGGCATGATGTGGTCCAAGACCCTCACGGGGTTCGGCGCACCATCGGCGTCGTATTCCAGGAACCCAGCCTTGACGAGCAGCTGACCGGCCGCGAGAACCTGCGCTTTCACGCCATGCTGTACAACGTCGCTCGGGACACCTTCGACGACAGGGTTGAAGAACTGCTCAGCCTGGTGGAACTGAGCGACCGGGCGGACGACAAAGTGGAGACCTACTCGGGCGGGATGAAGCGCCGCCTCGAGATGGTGCGGGGGCTCCTGCACCAGCCCAAACTCCTGTTTTTGGACGAACCGACCTTAGGGCTGGATCCGCAAACGCGCCGGCACATCTGGTCCTACCTGCACGAACTGCGCGGGCGGGAAAACGTCACCATCTTCATGACGACTCATTACATGGACGAGGCGGAGAATTGTGACCGGATCGCGATCATCGATCGGGGAGAATTGGTGGCATTGGACTCGCCGGCCGCGCTGAAGTCGATCGTCGGCGGCGATGTGATCACCGCCTGGACCAGCGACAACGAGGGCGCGCTGCGGCGGCTGAACCGGGAGAACGAATTGTCGGGTCGGCTGGGGCCGAGTGGTGAGCTCGTGCTCGAGGTCGCGGAGGGGGAGCGTTTCATCCCCGCCATGATGTCCGAGTTGAGCAACGGAGGAAGCCCGATCCGCGTCGAAAGCGTGAGCCTACGCAGGCCGACCCTGGAGGACGTTTTCATCAAGATCACCGGTCGTTCAATCCGGCCGCAAAGGGCCGAGGGCGCAGCCAGTCTCCCGATGCGCATCCGGGCGCGCAGAAGGCGTTAGCCACCGATGACTGCTTCCCTTCAGGCCGCTCTGCGCGGCGCGTTCACGATCTGGCTTCGCGATCTGATCCGGTTTTCGCGCGACCGATCGCGGCTCGCCTCCTCACTCGGACAACCGCTCCTGTTCCTGCTGCTCTTCGGCGGCGGCTTCTCGGCCGTGGTCTCGGAGCTGGGCGCCGGAGAGCTCGATTACACTCAATTCTTGTTCCCGGGGATTCTGGCGATGACCGTGCTCTTTACCGCGGTGTTTTCGGCGGTCTCCGTCGTCTGGGACAGGGAATTTGGCTTCTTGAAGGAAGTGATGGTGGCGCCGGTTTCCCGCATCGCCGTCGCGGTGGGCAAAGTGGCGGGCGGCTCGACGGTGGCCCTACTGCAAGGGCTGATCATCATGGCCCTGGGGCCCGTCCTCGGAATTGGATTCTCGTTCGGGCAAGTTGTGCTGATATTTGGCATCCTGCTCCTGCTGGCGGTGATGATGACTTCCTTTGGCTTGTTGCTGGCGTCCCGACAGCAATCCATGGAAGGTTTTCATATGATGATGAACTTCGTGCTGCTGCCCATGTTCTTCCTGTCGGGGGCGTTCTTTCCGCTGCGCGGGGTTCCGGCCTGGATGTACCTGTTGGCGACGGCCGATCCGGTGACATACGGCGTCGACCCGTTGCGGCAGATCGTCCTTCGGGGTGAGATCAGCCAGGCAGCCCTGCAAACCATTGCCCTTCATCCCGTGGGCGTGAACGCCGTTCTGATGCTCGTCTTCGCGCTCGCTTTCTTGTTGCCCGGCGTCTGGCTCTTCAGCAGGCCGGAATAGCGACGTGACGCGAGCCGCTGTGGGGCGCGTCGTCTAGGGCGACTGTGCCGGCGCGTCGGGCCCGGTCTGTGTGCCAGATCACAGCCTAATCTCCGCTACGGTATACTCTTAGCAATGGACTGTCGCGTCCCCAATAAGGGATCCGAAGTCTGTTTCGACCTGCTCTTCAGCCGGTGGGAATTGCGGCGCACCCGATTGTTCGGCAAATGGAGAATCTGCACGGGACTGCCCGGATAACGGGGCTCGAATCGATCAAGTTGGCCGTAGTTGCTCGTGGATTCGAGTGGCTCGCTGTGGCGGATTGACCCGCGGCCCCTGCCTACCGGCCGACGGAGCGGAGCCGACGTTCCGGTTGAAGCTGGATTGATCACTCCTGATCTCGCCCGCAGCGAAGGAGGTAACCACAGCATATGAGACGCCGAGGCGGCAAAGGCTCGTTCACTCTGGTACTTGTGCTGTTCATCGGCCTGAGTCTGTCCCTATCGGCTTGTGGGGGCGCCGACGGGACGGCGACCGAACCGCCCGCTGAAACTGAGCCGACCTCGCTGGTGGTGGCGTTCGAGCAGATCGTTCAAACCGACCCGGCAGAGATTTCGTCCGATTCCGAGGTCGCCGTGGCCAACGCGATATACGATTATCTGGTCGACGTCGACGCGGCCAATCAAATTGAGCCGCGCCTGGCGCGGGATTGGTCGATCAGCGACGACGGTCTGACGTACACGTTCGAACTGGTGGAGAACGCTGTGTTCCACGACGGAACTCCGCTTACCGCCGCCGACGTGGTCTGGACGTTCAACCGGCTGCGCGATCCGGACTCTGGCTATCCGACGGTCGACCTGTATTCCAACATCGCCTCGGTGGAGGCGACAGGTGAATACGAGGTCACTTTCACACTGGAGAACACCAACCCGTTCTTCCTGTTCGACCTCAGCGACAACCACGCGCTGATCGTCAAGGATGGGACCGAGGATGCCTCTGCGGTCGAGGCCGAGGAGTTCAACGGCACGGGTCCCTTCAGGGTGGAATCCTACGATCCCGAAGCTCGCATTGAAATGGTTGCCAACGAGGATTATTGGGCCGAGGATCTTCCGCGAGTGGACCGGCTCGAGATCATCTTCTTCGGCGACCGAACGGCCGCGGTGGACGCGCTACGAGCCGGCCAGGTGGACGTGGTCATGTCGCTGCCGACGCCGCTGTACCAGGAGCTGGAAGGGGTGGACGGGATCGAGCGGGCGATGGTGTCCACCAACTCCTTCCCGGTCGTCCGACTGCGCGCCGATCAGCCGCCCGGAGATGACCCTCGCGTCATGCAGGCGATGCGGCACGCGATCGATCGCCAGGCGGTCTTTGAGCTCGTCCAGCAGGACATGGGCGCCCTGGGCCGCGATACACCGATTGGCCCACTGTACTCGGAGTTCTACACCGAGGAGATTTCACTTCCTGAACATGATGTACAAAGAGCCCGTGACCTTCTGGCCGACGCCGGCTACGGCGACGGGCTCGACCTCACACTTCGATTGCCCGAGGCCCAGAACTTCCCCGATCTGGCGGTCGTTCTGCAGGAGCAGCTCGGCGAGGCGGGCTTCAACATCGAAGTCTCGGTGGAACCGGAAGGCGTCTACTACGGAGAGGGAGGCTGGCTGGAGGCCCCGTTTGGCATCACGGGCTGGGGCTCGCGGCCGTACCCACAGTTCTATCTGGATGTGATGCTCGTGTGCGGTGCCAAGTGGAACGAATCGCATTTCTGCGATGAGGAGTTCGATCGCCTGGCGCGCATCGCGGGCACCACGACGGACAAGCAGGAGCAGATTGAGGTCTACCATGAGATTCAGCGCATTCTGATTGAGCGCGGCCCGATCATCGTTCCGTTCTTCTTCCCCCAGCTTGGTGCCCATGCCAATGCCCTGGAATACTTTGAGATGAAGGCTTTCCCCGGACGGACCGATTTCCGACCGGTGTCCGTCAACCGCTAGCATCGGACGGTCGTGAGTTCGACCCAGGCCACCGCGAGGTCCGGGAGCGCAGCCCCTACCGTAGGGTTGCGGTCACTGGACATCCTGGCCTCCCTGTTCCGCAGGCCCGCCTCGGCGGTGGGCACGACCATCATTCTAGTCTTCCTGCTGTCCGCCATCTTCGGCCCCTGGCTGGCACCCTACGGCGCCAACCAGCAGATTGTGGAGGATATAAGGCAGCCGCCCGGCCCAGATCACTGGTTTGGCACCGACAACCTCGGTCGCGATGTGTTCAGCCGAGTGCTGCTGGGAGCGGGTGACATCCTCGCCTTGGCCGGCCTGGGCACGGTCCTGGCAGTGCTGATCGGGACCTCGTTTGGCCTGATCAGCGGCTACCTCGGTGGCGCATTCGATGAAGTCACCATGCGCCTGTTCGACGGCCTGCTGGCCATGCCGGCGCTGCTGCTCTCGCTCCTGCTCCTCGGAACCCTGGGCCCCTCCCGCAACAGCGTGCTGATCGTGATCGTGGTCGTGTATACGCCGATCGTGGCCCGTGTCGTCCGCAGCGTCGTGCTCTCGGTAAAGAACAAGGCTTTCGTGGAGGCTGCCCGGGTGCAGGGCGCTCCATTGCCCCGGCTGTTGCTGCGTGAGATTCTTCCCTCTACGCTGCCCGCACTGACCGTGGAGGCTTCTTTGCGCTTTTCATACGCCATCTTTTTGGTCGCCTCGCTCGGGTTTCTGGGGGTCGGGGTCCAGCCGCCGAGCCCGGATTGGGGTCTGATGGTCAAAGAGGCCCGCCAATTTGTAAGCCAAATACCCTGGGCGATGTACTTCCCGGCCGGGGCGATCGCGGTCGTGGTGGTGGGCGCGAACTTGCTTGCCGACGGGCTCAAACGTGCGCTGCAGCGGGTGGAGGGGTGAGGCGATGAATGAGCATGAAGCTCCCCTCCTGGAGATCGAGGACCTGACCGTCGCCTACCGCGTCGAGGGCCGTGTGGGCGAGGCCGTGCGCAATGTGTCCTTGTCGATTGAGCGAGGCGAAACATATGGGCTCGTCGGCGAGAGCGGCAGCGGCAAGACGACGCTGGCGCTCGCGGTAATGGGCTACCTGCCGGAGGGCGCGCAGGTCTTGAGCGGGCACATACGACTGCGCGGGGAGGATCTGCTCCCCCTATCGCGGCGGGAGATGCGCCGCTTTTGGGGTGAGGAGCTGGCCCTTGTCCCACAGGACCCATCGGGCACGCTGAACCCCTCGCTGATGATCGGAGAGCAGCTTTCGGAGATTCTGCGCCACCATCACGAACTCACCGGTGAGAAGGCGAGGCGGCGATCGCTCGAGCTGCTGGACAAAGTCCGCATCGCCGACGCCGAGCGGGTCGCTTCGAGTTACCCCCATCAGATCAGCGGCGGGATGAAGCAGCGTGTGCTGATCGCGATGGCGCTGAGCACCCAGCCCTCCCTGCTCGTGCTGGATGAACCGACCACGAGTCTGGACGCCACGACACAGGCAGCGATGCTCGATTTGATCCGCGAGCTGATGCGCGAGCAGGAGGCCGCCGCGCTGTACGTCACGCACAATCTGGGCGTGGTGGCCCAGATCTGTGACCGAGTCGCGGTGCTTTATGCGGGGGATCTGGTGGAGGATGGACCGACCGGGGATCTGTACTCCCGGCCTTTGTTCCCCTACACACAGGGACTGCTTGGCAGCGTGCCACGCTTGGGCGAGTCGAAGCGACAAGTCCGGCTCCGGCCGATCCAGGGCCGGATCCCCGCACTGGGGGAGCAGCCGACAGGATGCGTGTTCCGACCGCGCTGTCCGGTGGCGATCGAAGTCTGTGAGACCTATCCGCCGCTGTATGAGCCGGAGCCAAGGCGCCGCTCGCGCTGCCATCGCTGGGAGGAGATCGACCGCGGTGAGATCAGCGCCCACCAGCCCGCCCCCGATATGCCGGCGACAGTGGGGGAGTCCGCTGGTGAAAAGGTGCTGGAAACCCAGGATGTCCGGGTGCATTTCCATCAGGATCGCAGCCTGCTGGAGACCCTGGCGGGGCGCCAGCGGTCGCCGATCAAGGCGGTGGATGGGGTCAGTCTGAGTCTGTCGGAAGGACAAACACTCGGGCTGGTCGGCGAGAGCGGCAGCGGCAAATCGAGCCTGGCACGGGCGATCCTGGGCCTGGTGCCACGGACGGCGGGGGGCATGCAGCTGTTCGGCATGCCGCTCGCGGCCAGACTCTCCGATCGGGACCTCGAAACGTTGCGCGAACTGCAGATCGTATTTCAGAACCCTCAGGAGGCCTTGAACCCCTACATGACGGTGGGCGAAGCCCTGGCCTACCCACTGGAGCATCTGCGCGGCCTGCCAGGGCACGAGGCGACAGAAGAGGTCGGCCGGTTGCTGGAGGCCGTCAACCTCACACCGGATTACGCCCGCCGGCTCCCGAGGCAGCTCAGCGGGGGAGAAAAGCAGCGCGTCGCCGTGGCGCGGGCATTCGCCGCCAATCCTGCTCTGTTCGTCGCCGATGAGCCGGTCACTTCGCTCGACGTGTCGGTCCAGGCTTCGCTGCTGAATTTGCTGAATCAACTGCAGGCGGAAGTCGGAAGCTCGTACCTGGTGATCTCGCACGATCTGGCCGTGGTGGGATACCTGGCGGATGTGGTGGCCGTGATCTACCTCGGCCGGCTGATGGAGGTCGGCGATGCACAGGCGCTGTTCGAGCCCCCGTACCATCCTTATACAGAGGCGCTGCTTTCGGCGATCCCGCTGATCGATCCTGAAGCGCGCCAGGAGCACATTCGCCTGGAGGGGGAGGTTCCCAGCCCGGTGGATGTCCCCAGCGGCTGTCCATTTCATACGCGATGCCCGCGGTTCCTCGGCGATATCTGCGTCGAGGAGGAACCCCCCTGGCGTGAGACCAGCGAGGGACTACGCTACTATTGTCACATTCCGGTCGAGGAGCTTGAAGAGGCTCAGAATCGGGCCTTCAGGTTTTCACAGGAGCGGCGGCAGTGATAAGGTACTTGCTGCGCAGGCTGGGCTTCTTGGTGCTCACCTTGCTTCTCACCTCGGTGATCGTGTTCACGGTGACCCAGCTCCTGCCCGGTGATATGGCGCGCGTGATCCTCGGCCGGGAGGCGGGTGAGGCGGCGCTGGAGGCCCTGCGTGAAGAGCTCGGCCTGAACCGACCGCTTCCCATCCAATATGTCAGCTGGTTGACCGATTTTGTGCGCGGCGACTGGGGGCATTCTTACAGCACCGGGGCGCAAATATTTCCCGTGGTCATGGAGCGACTCCGCAATTCGCTGATGCTGGCCGCGGTCATACTGACCGTTTCCATACCGCTGGCGGTAGGATTGGGTGTGGTCGCCGGGCTCAATGAAGACAGACCGATTGACGCCGTAATCAGCGTCGGCTCGCTCTCCGTCGTAGGTCTTCCAGAATTCGTCACGGGGTTGGTTCTGATCCAGATCTTCGCCTTCGACCTTGGCTGGTTTCCGGCCAGCTCATCGATAGAGGTGGACACCGCCTTCCTCGACGCGCTGCCGCTTCTGGTGCTGCCGGCGGCGACGGCGACCTTGGTGCTCTTGGCCTACATCGCCCGGCTCACACGCGCTGGCGTGATCGAAGAGCTGCGGAAGCCCTACGTTCGGACGGCGGTGTTGAAGGGTCTTTCCCAGCGGACCGTCACGATGAAGCACGTGCTGCGCAACGCGCTCCTGCCCACCATCACGGTGATCGCCATCAGCTTCGGCTGGATGATCAGCGGGCTGATCGTGATTGAGAACGTGTTCAATTATCCGGGGTTGGGCCGCCTGATGGTCTTCGCCATCGATCGCCGCGATCTGCCGATGCTGCAGGCGGTGACGATGGTGACCGTGATAGGATTCGCAGGGGCGAATTTGCTCGCCGATATGCTGTACGGCTACTTGGATCCGAGGATTCGCTACGAATGAACGCCAGGAACCAGGGCGGATCGAAGGCTACTCCTCCTGCGCGAGGGGACGAACCGGAAGCGATGGCGCTGGCTGATTACCGGCGACGGGTTTTTGAACTCTACGCGGCCGTCCGGTCGACCGCGCAGGATGACCCCGAGGCGGCTTGGCGACGGTTTCGAAAGGCGCGAGACCGGCTGTTCGGGCAACATCCCCAGTCGGCGCTCATTCCCGAGCAGCGCGAACGCTTCAGCGGGTTGGATTACTTCGAATACGACCCCGGGCTGCGCCTTCTGGCGCCGTTGGAAGCCGATCCAAACCCTGAGACCCTCGAAGTTACGCTGGACCAAGATGGCCTGACCCGGCTGCGGAGAGTCGGTTGGGCCCCGTTCGATGTCCGGGGACAGCGCGTTCGACTCGGCGTATATTGGCTGGAGGGCTATGGCGGGGGTCTGTTCTTGCCTTTTCGGGACCGCTCGAACGGGGAAGCGACCTACACTGGCGGCCGCTACCTGTTGGACACGATCAAAGGCGCCGATCTGGGAAGCGACCGGGGCCGCCTAATCTTGGACTTCAACTTCGCCTACAATCCATCATGTGCGTACAATCCACGCTGGCACTGCCCGCTCGCGCCGCCGGAGAACTGGATGGAGGTCCCCATACGGGCCGGTGAGAAGGCCTTTCCGGACGCGCTCGTTGAAGGGCTGGATGAGCGCTCGATTCCTTCGGTTGGCTAGTCCCTGGTTCTCTTTCAACTTGGTTTCGATCGATAATGCACATCGGCGGTATCTCGCGAGCGGGGGCTGCCGCGCCCCCGCGCACCCCCGGCCGGGAGTGGGAGCCTGGCCTCCCTTTGAGGGGCGCAGGAACCTCTCGATGAGAATCCCATCGGGTTCGGGTAGACCGAGAACTAGTCCTCAAAGCTGTTGAATAGATTGTTGAGCGACTCCAGCAGGGTTGGGTGGGCGAACACCCCATCGCGCAGCGCCGTGTACGGCAGCCCGCCCATCATGGCGATCTGAATCGCACCCATGATCTCACCGCCCTCGATGCCGAGGATGGCGCAGCCTATGATTTCGTCGGACTCGCGATCCACGACGGCCTTCATCAGACCGCGGGTCTCATCCACCTCGATCGCTCGTGCGACGTGGGCCATGGGCATCTTCGCCACCCGGTAGGAGCGACCCTGCTCCTCGGCCTGTCGCTCGGTCAGTCCTACGCGTCCGAGTTGAGGGTCGGTGAAGATGGTGTAGGGAACCAATCGGTCCGAAGTCGAGCGTCGCTTGCCCTCCAGAAGGCGGTCGGCCAGAATGCGGTAGTCGTCATAGGAGATGTGGGTGAACGCCGGACCTCCTTTGACATCACCCATGGCGTACACGCCCTCGGCGGTCGTTCTCAGTTCGTCGTCGGCACGGATGTGGCCGCCCTCGTCCCGCTCGACGCCCCCATTTTCCGGCCGCAGGGCGTCGGTGTTGGGAATCCGGCCGGTCGCTACCAGCAGGTGGCTCCCGCTCAACTGTCGATCGCCCTCCGGTGTGGAGACGGTCAGCTCCACTCCACCCTCCGGGCTCAACTCGGCCTGCTTGGCCTCCGAGTGCAACATCACTTCAACACCGTCCTGTTCGAGGATTTCGGTGAGCGCCTCCGCCACATCCGGATCTTCTCTCTTCAGGATCTGGCTCCCGCGCTGGATGATCGTCACCTGGGATCCAAAGCGGCGGAACATCTGGCCGAACTCCGTGCCGACGTAGCCGCCGCCCAGGACCAAGAGATGTTCGGGCAGCGCCTCCAGTTCCATGATCGTCGTGTGATCCAGAGTCTCCACGTCCTGCAGCCCTGCCACCCGGGGGTATCGGGCTCGGGCGCCGGTGTTGATTACGATTGTCTCCGCCCTGAGCACGCGCTGGCCTCCGTCGTTCAGGTCCACGGTCAGCTCACGCGGGCCGGAGAAGCGGGCCTCACCCATGATCAGATCGATGTAGTCCGCCTCCTCAAGGCTGCGGCGGTCGCTCCCTCGGAAGCTCTTTACGACCTCCCTCTTGCGCTGGCGGACCTCGGCCAGGCTCACCTCTACGTGGCCCGTGTAAACTCCATAGTCTGCGGCTCGTCGGGCGAGGTGGGCGACGCGGGCGGAGGCGATCATCGTTTTGGTCGGGGTGCAGCCGTCGTTGATGCACGTTCCACCCACGAGGCGGCGCTCGATGATCGCCGTTTCGCGGCTGGCTTCCCCTAGGCGGTGAGCGAGCGGCATTCCTGACTGCCCGGTCCCAACGATGATGACGTCGTATGTATCGACAGAGGACATCGTTCGCATACACTCTTCCTGGACTGGAGGCCCATCTCTGAAGGGAGTGGCCACCTGAGCGTCGCCTTCCGTCGCGGCATCCCATGGGCTGTATGATGAGAGTCGCCGTCAGAGAGCGGCGGAGAAGTGCGATCGGGGCCGTCCACGGTCCGCTCGATCGTGCCAGTATTCTACCGCCGCGGGCAGCGGCGGATGGGACGGCAGCGCCCTGGGCCGCCAAGGGCCGATTCGGCCCCGTCAGCCCGGATCGACTGAGCGAGAGCGTGCTGTCTTCGAACCCCGCATAAAATGGAGGAGTGCGCCGGAGGGTGAACTTCGACCTGGCTTAGTCGCCGTCGGTGACCCGAACGCCGTGCCAGAAGGCGATGTAGTCCTTGATCTTCTCTGCGGCGGGGGAAGGATCTGGATAGGTCCAGGCCGCGTTTGGGTTGCGATCGTCGTTGGCGACGACGTCATAATAGCTCGCCCGGCCCTTCCAAGGACAAGTCGAGTGGTGATCGCTCTCCTGTAATGCCTCCCAATTGACCGCTCCGGGTGGGAAATAATGGTTGCCTTCAACGACCATCGTATTGTCGCTGCGGGCCAGCACCTCGCCATTCCATCGGGCTGTGACCATAGCGTTCATCCTTTGGGCTGCTCATGACGATCCCTGTAGCTAGTGTAAGAGGTTAGCCTGTGCCGACTCTAGGGTATGTGGCGCGGCCTACAGGGGTCCACGGATGGAGTGTCTCCTCGATCCGACGGCACACCGCGCCCTGGCCCTGGGCTGACCCCCGTGGCCGGCGGCGCTACATACTAGCGATCGAGTAGGTCCCTCGTGGACGCGGTGATGTGAAGGCACTTACCCTTAAGGAACGCGACACTGGTTAGAATAGGCTCAATGATGAAAACGGTGAGGGATCGGACGCGCTGGTTCAGTCTCATGGCGGCGGTCGCGGTGCTCGGAGCGCTGTGGATTTGGATCAGCGCCGTGCCCGCTGCGGCCACGACGGGGGGACGGACGCCAGCTCCACGCCAGGGATTCGCCGCGCCAGCATTGCGCGCCGAAACCTTGGCCGGCGAGGCGGTTGAGCTTTCACAGTTGAGAGGTCAGGTCGTGGTGATCAATTTTTGGGCCTCGTGGTGCCCGCCGTGCCGAGCCGAAATGCCCGCACTCGAGCGGACCTACCAGGCCGAAAAATCGCGCGGTCTGGAGATCCTCGCGGTCAACACCACGTACCAGGATCAGTTGGCCTCGGCGGAGGCGTTCGTCCGCGAGTATGGGCTGAGCTTTCCCATTCTCCTGGATCGAACGGGTGAGGTCGCCAACCGCTACCAGATGCGGGCGCTGCCCACGACGTTCTTCGTGGACAAGGATGGCGTCATCCGGAAAGTGATTATCGGTGGCCCGATGAACGAGACCACACTGCGCTCCACGGTTGAGACTTTGCTGGCCGAGGGGTCCGGCTGATGCTGCCGGTGCTCCAGCTGGGCCCGCTGGCCATTCAGCTTCCGGGCCTGGTGCTCCTGGCCGGCGTGTGGATCGCCAGCACGGTGACTGAGCGCTGGGCGAGGCGCTTTCACGTATCGGCTACCGTGATGGCAAACATGATTTTCTACGGTCTCATCGCCGGTCTGATCGGCGCCCGCCTGGGTTACGTGCTGCGGTTCCTGTCCTTATACCTCGAGAACCCTTTGGGCGTGCTTTCCCTCAATCCCAGCACGCTATCCCTGCCGGATGGGTTGCTGGTCGGAATCGTCGTGGCGTTCGTGTACGGTCAGCGAAGGGGGCTTCCGCTGTGGAGCACACTGGACGCGCTGGCGCCCGGTTTGGCGGTTTTCGCCATCTCGCTGGGGGTCGCACATCTAACCAGCGGGGACGCGTTTGGGCGCCCCACCGATCTCCCGTGGGCGATCGACCTCTGGGGAGAGCCGCGGCATCCGACCCAGGTCTACGAGATCCTGCTGGCGGCGGGCATTCTCTACGCCGTATGGCGTCTCGGAGAGTCCAGACCGTTCCCGGGGGCCTTGTTTCTCACTTGGGCGGGCCTGCAGTCTGCGGCGAGGTTGGTGCTTGGAGGTTTGCGCGGCGACAGCGTGATCGTCTTCGGCGTGCTGCGCCAGGGACAGGTGGTGGCGATTATCGTGCTGCTGGTGACGATGCTGCTGCTGCATCTGCGGGCTCGAGGCTCACTGAACCTCGAGTCGGATGCGGCTCGTGAGCCCGGCTAAGGAGCGTTCGGCTCGGGAGCCCTGAATCGATTGCGATCGACGAACTGGGCCGCGGAGGCGCGGTTGAATTCCTCCATCTCCAAGATGTGGCCCCAACTGGTCATAACAACCGGGACGTCGATGGACGATCTGGGGAAGCCGATCACTTTGAAGTTGTCGTAGTCGTTCATCACATCGCGGATCTGGTCGGTGAGCCGATCGCAATCCGAGACGCCTGGAGCCTCGCAGTTGTACCAGAAGATGACGTAACCGTGTTCAAGGCTGTGAACGAGGAAGCCCTCAGGGTGCTCCCCGAGTTCCTGCTCGTCGGCCTCAGTGTAAAAGCCGGCCGGGAGATTGCGCGGGTAGTGCTGCCCGGACGTCGGAGGGTCGGTATTGTAAGGTCCCGGGTCTGTCCCTTCCGGCACGTGCACAGTCGAAGCCATGACCGGCACGGCTTCTCCCGATTGGGGCCGCACGTTGGCCCAGACGAAGTAACCGATGATGCCAACCACGACCACGGCGATGCCCCCCCATATCAGGTAGTTTCGTAACCGCTGCTTACGTTGCCGTTCGCGGATCCGTCTCCGTCGCGATTTACGGGCCATGATACCTCCTGCTGGTCCACGTACTCGGACAATGATACTTGATCGATCCCTGGCTCCAAGGCGGCCGTCTTACGCGCTGGGGCTCGCAAGTCACTTCAGTCGCCGCCACTGTGGAGATGCCGGAGGCCGGATAGGTTGGGAGTCAGGGGGTGGTTTCCGCCCGCCGCGGCACGCGGAATCCCCAGCCCTGGAGCAGCAGGCCGGCGATGAGCGCGCTCAAGAACAGGACGATGTTCCATGGCGCGGCGAGCTCGAGCGCCTGCACGATCAGCGCGGAGCCGAAGATCGAGCTGAGAACGATCAGCGCCCAATCAAAAAGCAGTGAGAGCAGAAGCGCGCCGAGAAGCGCGGCCACGAGGTAAACCACCCAGCGCCAGGACAAAGATCCAAGGCCGGCAAACTCCAGAAACGCGTTCGCCAGGAACGCGCCGGCAATCGCTCCGGCCAGAATGATGCCGAACCGTTGAACGAGCACCGCGAAGCCGGCCCCCAGCAATCCGGCGATCAGGGCCAACGCGATGTGCATCCAGTTCGGGGCTTGGTCGAGAAAGGTCTCGGCGCCTCGCAAGCCGATCAGAAAGCCGACCGCCGCAACGAACAGCCAGTACAGGCGCCTTCCCATGGCGATCAGCGCAGCTCCGACGGCCAGCCGCAGGGCCAGGGTCAGGGAAGCCATGATCCGCATCGAAATTCGGTGCGAGATCGCAGGATCACGAGCCCTTAACCCTGGGGTTGGGCAGGAATGGAGATCTGACGTCCTGCGGAATGGACCGGACGGCAAGGGTCAAGCGAGACACGGCGATCAGCTGCTTGGCCTCGTCTCTAATTTGGATCTCCCAGACCTGAGTGGTACGGCCCAGATGAAATGGGCGGGCGGTCCCGTACACCCAGCCCTCGTCCACCGGCCGCATATGATTGACGTTGATCTCCACGCCGACCACGAAACGGTGTTCCGCGTCGATGGCGAAATTTCCGGCGACGCTTCCGAGGGTCTCGGCGAAGGCGGCGGAGGAGCCACCGTGGAGTTTGCCCCACGGCTGACAGGTTCGCTCGTCGACCGGCATGCGCCCGGTCATGTAATCGCTGCCGATCTCAATGAACTCAATACCCAGATGACCGGACAACGACCCCTGCGATGAACGGTTGAGCTGCTCCAGATCTGGCTGGGTCTGCCAAATTCCCATCTTTGCCGCCTCTTCCCGTGCGTTGGGCCAAATTCAGCGAGTGCGCCGTGTGCGGTGGTGTGCGATTCTACCTCGCCCGTGGTCCGCTGCAGGATCAGGATGATTGCCTCGGGGCCGGCCATGATCCGGGCGACTCGAGCGGCAGCGGCGGGCCCTCGTCGGTTCGCATTCCGCACTCTTCGCGCTCAAATTCGACTTCAAACGTAGTGTGCTCGAGGGACATGTCCCGGGTCAGATCGCGAATGTCGCACTTGATGTCTATCAATTCGTCGGCGCGCGTATCGTCGTCGACGACGATGTGCGCGGTCAGGACGTGGCGCCGCCCATCCAACGACCACACGTGGATGTGATGGATGGACAAAACCCTGGGGATCTTTCGTAAGGCGGCCTCAAACTCCTCCAGCTGGACCTCCTCGGGGACGGCCTGAAGGAACAGGGACACCGTGCGGCGTAAGTTCCGCACCACGTTGGCCAGAACGTAAGCCGTGATCAGCACGGACAATATCGGATCCAGGATGTAGAAGGGTCGGAACAGGAGCACCAGACCAACGATCATCACCGCGATCCAGCCCAACACGTCCTCGAGCAGGTGCCACGCGATCACCCTGGCGTTCAGTGTGCGCTCCCCGCGCAGTCGCAATATGGCCGCGCCGTTGGCCGCGATGCCCACCAGTGCGAAAAGGGCCATGCCGGCGGCGTGGGTCGGTTCGGGTTCGAGGAGACGGGGGATCGCCTCGGCGAGCACGAAGATGGACCCGACGATCAACACCACGGTCGAGAGCAGCGCGCCGAGGAGCGAAAAACGGCGGTATCCGTAGGAAAAACGTCGGTCCCCCGCGCGGCCCGCGTAGCGCTCCAGCATCCATGACAGCCCCAGCGACAGGCTGTCGCCGAGATCGTGCACCGCGTCCGACAGGATGGCCACGCTGTTGGTGAGCAATCCGACCGCGATCTCAAGAACCGTGAAGGCCAGGTTGAGACCGAACGCCGTGCTCAGCCCGCTGGTCGTTCCGTTCGAGGGTCTGTGACTATGCTTCATAATGTCATTGTACTTAAGAGGACGCGACCCGTTAACATGAGCTGGGTCCGGACGAGGACCACGTGCAAGGGCGGTTGAGACCCGCCCGAGCCTAGACAGAAAGGCGCTGCGTCTATGACGGCCCTGTTGGGACTGGGATTGGTCGGAGCGACGATCCTTGCCAGCGCGGTCTGTATGCTGTACGTCTTGTGGATGCTCGACCGCGAGAAGGGGCGGCTTCACGCTCTTTTGGGACTTTTCCTGCCGCCCTATGCGTATTTCTGGGCCATGTGGAACGCTCGCCGACTCGGTCTCGCGCCGATCGTGTCCCTGTGGACGCTCTTTGGGGCGACCTCTGTGGTCCTTGCTTTCCTGCTGGAGCTCAACCGCTAGTCGACCTCGCGACCGCCCATTCAGCGGCCGGAGAAATGCGGACACAGGGCGAGCAATTCACTTCGTCGCGCGCCGGTTGGAACGTCCTCTTTGGCGCGGGTGCTCACCTGGCCGGTGGACCCCCATCACGGTTCCCGGCGAGTTCAATTGGGGCCGAACGGCGGCGGGGGCTTGGAGAATCTCTGACGACGGGCGCGACGTCCTGAGGATACCGATCTGTTTCTCGGCCGTCAGGAATGAACCAAAAGCCGGCCTCCGGGTGTTGTATCGGAGGCCGGCTTTTGCACCGTCGAAGGGGGGTCGTCAGGCGCGCCGGCGCCTCCTGGTGTCCTGTAGGTTCATGTCCCCGGCACCGAAGATGTGGGGGCCGAGATCGTAGCCGGCCTGCTCGAGGCGCTGGCCGAACATCGGCCGGATCCCGGTCGGTTTGAGCTCGCCCAGCACGTTCATCTCCTCGTCCATCCCGGTCTCCTCGAAGCGGAAGATCTCGCTCATGACGACCGTGTCGCCCTCCATCCCGAGCACCTCGGTGATGGAGGTGACCTTCCGGCTGCCGTCCCGCAAGCGGGATTGCTGGACGATCACGTCGACCGCTGAGGCGATCTGTTCGCGCACGACTTTGAGCGGAAACTCGAGCCCGGCCATCAGGACCAGGGTTTCCAGCCTCGAGATGGCGTCGCGCGGCGAGTTGGCGTGAATCGTGGTTAGGGATCCATCGTGCCCGGTGTTCATCGCCTGGAGCATGTCCAGCGCTTCGCCGCTGCGCACCTCACCGACGATGATGCGGTCGGGGCGCATGCGCAGCGAGTTCTTCACCAGATGGCGAATCGGGACCTCTCCCTGGCCATCGACGTTGGGCGGCTTCTTTTCGAGCCGCACCAGGTGGTCGTGGTGCAGTTGGAGTTCGGCGGCGTCCTCGATGGTGACGATGCGTTCACCCTCGGGGATGCGCTCGGAAAGGATGTTGAGCAAGGTGGTCTTGCCCGAGCCCGTTCCGCCGGAGACGATGATGTTCAGTCGCGCCACCACACAGGCCTCGAGGAACTCGGCCATGTTCTCGGTCAGTGAGCCGAGCTTAATGAGGTCTTCAACGTGCAGCCGGTCCTTGGCGAACTTGCGGATTGTGACCGACGGCCCGTCGATGGCGACCGGCGGGATCACCGCGTTGACCCTCGATCCGTCGGGAAGGCGCGCGTCGACGGTGGGGTTGTCGGCGTCGATGCGGCGGCCCAGCGGTAAGATGATCCGGTCGATGAGACGCAGAATCGCGGCGTCGTCCGGAAAGCGGATAGGCGCCTTTTCGATCCGCCCGCCCCGTTCGGCGAAGACATTGGACGGTCCGTTCACCATGATCTCGCTGACTTCCGGATCGTCCAGCAGGGGCTGGATTTCGCCGAACCCAAGCACGTCTTGCAGGGCGCTCTTGACGAGCTGCTCGCGCAGATCTTCCGAGATCGAAAGGCCAGTCCGGTCGATCGCCTCCCGCAGCAGGCGGTTGGCGATCTCCTCCGTGTTGCCAGAATGAGGCTCCGCTTCCAAACCGCGCGTGGCCTGCTCCACCAGCCACCCTCTGAGCTTGACGAGGGTCTTCTCGTCGACGGTGCTTTCGGCTTGTTCTTCGATGCGTGGCTCAGTCGCCATTTTGCTCGCTGCCCCTGATCTCCTCGTGGGGTACCACCCAACTGATCTGCTCCCGGTTGAGGGCCAGGAATTCCGTTTGTAGGACCTGACCGTTTTCATCAATGCGCGCGTCGGTCAGCGCCAGAAACGGGGGGCCTTCGTTGATTTCATCGAGCAGCCTCCGTTCTGGGTGCACGTAAATCTGGCCCTCAACCTTCCCGCTTCGGGTGCGGATGAGGACAGAAACGGGCTCCTTGGAGACGACCTCCGTGAAGTACTTCCCCCGCGGTCCGTAACGCATCCTGTCCTCGCTTGTACCTCGGCTCATGTTCACGTTTCCACCTCCCCGGTGGATTTTCAATGTCGGCGCCACTACCCGGCCAGGCCACTCCGCGTAAGGCACGCAAAAATCCTTCACACTCGATAAGGTGGCGGGCCGGCAAATCCCGTTGCGCGGACGGTGGCCCCCCGGCTCTACATGACTGCCTTGCGGCGGTTGTGATCGTTCGGAGCGCCGTCCTGATTCGGGCTGAATTTGGGTCCGGGCGAAGAACTCCGGCTACCCTAAAAATTCTAGGCCAGGACGGGGCATCTCGACCTTACGAAGTCCTGACAATCGACAGCGGCTGGGGGCGTGGGGGAGGCCGCTCACGAGCAATTGGCTTCGGCGTCAGCGGTGCGTTGGATGAGCGAAAGATAGAAATCGAGGGTGCGGCGGGCGACGGTCTCCCACGTGAAGTGGGACTTTACGCGTGCCCGCCCCGCCGCGCCCATCCGTCGCGCTCGAGCGGGATCCTCGAGCAGCGCGTTGATGCGGTCACCCAGCTCGTGGGCGAAAGCCTGAGGATCGCCCGGAGCGGCGTCCTGAGGTCCGGTCGAGGTCAGCGGTACCAGGTGGCCGGTTTCGCCGTCCAATACGACCTCCGGGATGCCGCCCACGGCGGAGGCGACCACGGGCGTGCCGCAGGCCATGGCTTCCAGATTGATCAGGCCGAAGGGTTCATAGACCGACGGGCAAACGAACACGGCGGCGTGGCTGTACAAATGCACCAGCTCCTCCCGGGGCAGCATGGCCTCGATCCAGATCACGTCGCGGGAGACCTTAAGCGCCCGTACTCGCTTTCCGATTTCGGCGGCCAAATCGCGGGTATCGGCCGCACCGGCGCATAGCACGATTTGCACCTTGTTCGGGAGGTCGGGGACCGCGGCCAGCAGATGCCTCAAACCCTTCTGGCGCGAAATTCTTCCCACGAAAAGGACGAACGGCCGCCGCGGGTCGATCCCGTGTTTGCGGAGCACGGCGGGGTTCTGTGTCGGCCGGTACACCTGAGGGTCGATGCCGTTGTGGATGACTTGGATCTTGTCGGGTGAAACCCCGTACAGGCGCGCGACGTCCTCCTTCATCGCCTTCGAGACCGCGACAACGCCGTCGGCCTGTGCGTAGGCCGTGCGCTCGATCCATTGGGTCACCCTGTAGGCCCGACCCAGTTGCCCGGCCTTCCACGGGCGCTGCGCCTCGAGCGAGTGGGTCGTCAGCACCAGCGGGGCCCCGGTGAGCTGCTGCAGCAGGCACCCCGCCAGGTGCGTGTACCAGGTGTGACCGTGGATGATGTCCGGCGCGGCCGCCAATCCGGTCATCCTCACATTGCGGGCGAGGGCGTCCAGGAGTTTGCGGTGCCGTGCGTATTGGACCGTGAGATCGTCGTCGGCCTGTACGCCCCTCACCTGCAGGTTTCCCCGGCGCTCATCTTGCGCGCCAAAAGCCAGAACCTCGATGCGATGCGCCCCATCGTCGAGCTGTGCCAGGCTGCGGCTCAGGTGCTCGATGTGGACCCCGGCCCCTCCGTACACATGGGGCGGGTATTCGTTGGTGAGCATGAGAACGATCATCCGTTCGCCTCCCCGGTCGCGTCAGGCCGGCCCGGGAGCGTACTGGGCGAGGCCCGAAGACGCGCCGGGAATCATACCTTGACCGATCCCAGTCCCCAAATGGGAGCCGGCGCCGGTGAGGACTTCGGCCGCACTTGACAGCCGCCGGGCTGAGTCATATACTGGCTTAGTAGTTAGGATCCCCTAAATCAGAGTTTATAGTGATGAAACTTCTGTCCGCGGCGGTCGAAGATTACCTGAAGGCGATTTATGAGCTGGAGCTCGCCAGCGGGGAGGAGCGCGTCGGCACCTCGGACTTGGCCGACAAGTTGGACGTCTCCAACGCCTCGGTGACGGGAATGCTCAGGAAGCTGTCGCAGATGGAGCCGCGCCTGGCGGACTATCAACGCTATCGAGGCGTGCGTCTGACCGAAGCAGGCCGAAAAATAGCGCTCGAAGTCGTGCGCCACCACAGGCTGATCGAAGCCTACCTGATCCAGGCCTTGGGCTACTCGTGGGACGAAGTCCACGCCGAGGCCGAGGAGCTCGAGCACGTCATTTCGGAGGAGTTGGAGGACCGAATCGCGGCCTATCTGGGTCACCCTTCTTTCGATCCGCACGGGGATCCGATTCCGGACCGCGAGGGGAATTTGGAAGAAACGGGCGAGATCCAGCTGACGGACCTCGAGACCGGCGAGCGCGCTACGATTACCCGGGTTTCGGATAACCCCAAGCTGTTGCGCTATCTGGACGAACTGGATTTTGGGCTGCGGACCGACGTGGAGGTTGTGGAGAGAGGCCCCTTCGGCGGTCCCCTTCACGTGCGCGCCGCGGAAGAGGACAAGGTCCACGCGCTCAGCCGTCAGGTCACGGACCAGGTGTTCGTTTCAACGGCGAAGTCAACAAGCAGGAGGACCACAGAAGATGTCGGATCAACCTGAGCCCGAACGGCGGCTCAATCGCAGGGACTTTCTCAAAGCCGGATTGTTCACCGGCGCGGTCGCCGGCGGGACATTTGCCGTCGCCCAGGCCCACAATGCGACGCACCCCGGGCACGCTCACGATCACCTACAGGGGGGAGGGCACGAGCATGAAGAGCGCCACGCTGGTGGTTTGGGGACCGTCGGCAGTGTGGACAGCCAGGCGAACGGCTTCGACCCGCACGAGATGCTGTATGACTGGGATTACGGCGAAGTGAGCACGCTGCCCAATGGCCAAACCCTGAGAGAATATCGCATCGTGGCGGTCGACAAAGAGATTGAGATCGCGCCTGGGATCGTGTTCCCAGCCTGGGCCTATGAGGGGCGTGTGCCGGGACCGTCGCTGCGCTGCGTAGAGGGGGATCGGATCCGCATCGAGTTCTTAAACGGGGGAAGCCACCCCCACACCATCCACTTCCACGGCATCCATAGCGCCACCATGGACGGCGTGCCGGGCGTCGGCGACGGCATGATCGCCCCCGGCGACAGCACCGTTTATGAGTTTGACGCCTTTCCGTTCGGCTGCCACCTCTACCACTGCCACTCCACCCCGCTCAAGCGCCACATCCACAAGGGGCTTTACGGCGCGTTCGTGGTCGATCCCGATCCCGAAAAGTATCGCGGTGAGGAGCGGGAGATCGCCAAGACCCGCAATCACAATTACCCGGAGAACCGAGCCTACAACGAAATGATGATGCTGATGAACGGTTTCGACACCAATTTCGACGATGAG
>CAZFCJ010000004.1:0-256 GCA_964517315.1 uncultured Anaerolineaceae bacterium
CTGGGATGGCCGTGAGAGGTCCGCAGGGAAGCAGAGCGTGAAGGGCCGCCCGTTTTCCTCTTGAAAGCGTCGTCAGCTGCTGATGAGCTGTTCGTGGTCCCTTTCAATCGTAAAGGGCAGCGGTGAGCACTGAGCGCCGAGCTCGGCGCTCATAACCTTTCATAAGCACCGTAGGGGCGACCGGCCGGTCGCCCCAACGACGTTAAATTGTATCGCAGCTGCCGCCAACATCCAATTGCGGCGGCGGCGGTCCCAG